>JBAZQH010000022.1:0-18456 GCA_041645285.1 Candidatus Margulisiibacteriota bacterium
TTTTCGCCGACTCTACCGCTTTGCGGATGGCAGTTGAAACCTCGTTGGATTTACCGGTGCCTACTCCTACCCGCGATTTTTCGTCCCCTACCACCACCACAACCCTGAAACCCATCTTTTTTCCGCCTTTCACAACTTTGGTGACCCGACGGATCTGGACAACCTTTTCTTTGAATTCCTTGACGTCATCTCTGTTAAAAACTTCTGGTTCAGACAAAGCAAAACTCCTCTCCCAAAATTTATACTTAAAACACCAGCCCGGCGGCCCGGGCCGCATCCGCCAACGCCTGAATCCGTCCGCAATAAGATCGATCGTTGCGATCAAAAACAATTTTGCTGAGCCCTTTGCCAACCGCCTGTTTTCCGATAATTTCCCCAAACAGCTTAGCGGTCGCCAGGTTGTTTTTGCTCCCCAGCTGCTTTTGTATTTCTTTAGTCAGGGAAGACACGCCTAAAATGGTCTTCCCGGCATCGTCATCAATAAATTGCGCATACCAACCCTTTAAGCTGCGGTAAACCGACAGGCGGGGCCGCTCTGCCGTGCCATATATTTTTTTCTTGATTTTCCGATGCGCCATATTATGCCGCCGCTCCCGCCGCTTTGGCGGCTTTACCCGCTTTCCTTCTCACGTACTGGCCTCCGTACTTGATACCTTTACCCTTATACGGCTCCACCGGCCGGATAGTTTTGATGTCGGCCGCAACCTGGCCCACCACACTGCGATCCGCGCCGATAACCTTGATTTTGGTCTGCCCTTCTAGCTCAAAACTGACGCCATCGGGAGGAATGACCTCAACCGGATGGGAATACCCGATTTGGATGACCAGCTTTTTACCTTCTTTGGCTGCGCGGTAACCAACTCCCGACATTTCCAAATTTTTTATAAAGCCCTCGGTTACGCCAAAAACATGATTGGCCAGCAGGGCCCGGTACAACCCGAATTTGGCCCGTATCCGACGATCATCGGATTTAATTGAAAGCAAAACCTGGCTGTCTTTTACCTCTACCAGAACCGCCGGATCGATTTTTTGATTCAAAGTTCCTTTAGGGCCTTTCACCGTCACGCTGTCCCCGCTAACTTTGACCTCAACCCCCTTCGGTAAATTGATCGGTTTCTTACCTATTTTTGACACCCTTATCCTCCTGCGAAAATCCAAAATCTACACTACCAGACCTTCAATAATAACTCTCCGCCCAATTTTTGTCGGCGCGCCGCCGCATCGGTCAAAATGCCGCGCGAAGTCGAGATGATGGCAACCCCAAAACCGCCCAGAACCGAGGGTACTTCGCGCGCGTTAACGTAATACCTTCGCCCCGGCTTGGAAACGCGCTCCAGATGAGAAATGATTGATTTGTTTTTTTCGTCATACTTCAGGCCAACCCGCAGCATGCGGCGGCTGCCGCGCTGTAAAATCTCGGTTTTGTTGAGCAGGCCTTCCGCGGACAGTGCCTTAATAATTTCTTCCTTGATGCCGGAATGCGGGATATCCACGCTTCCCTTATTTTCCTTGATTGCATTTTTTATTCTCGATAATAAATCAGCAATCGGGTCGGTTAACTGCATAATCAGATTTCCTCCACTTTATTTGTCATTTGATATTATTTTCCTACCAGCTGGACTTAGTAACTCCCGGCAACTCACCTTTATGCGCGGCATTCCGGAAGCAAATCCGGCACAGGCCAAATTTTTTAAGATAACTGCGCCTCCGCCCGCAAACATGACAGCGATTAATGCGCCGGGTCTTAAATTTGGGCTCCCTTTTTAACCGTTCCAACCAACACGTTTTCGCCATTTCTTTTCTCCTCTAGTTTTCCCTGCGGAAAGGCAACCCTAAAAGGGTTAACAATTCGCGCGCTTCCGCATCCGTCTTGGCCGAGGTCTGGATGGTAATGTCCATGCCGCGGACCCGGTCCACTCTGTCGTATTGAACCTCCGGAAAAGTCATCTGCTCTTTGATGCCAAGCGAATAATTACCCCGCCCGTCAAACGACCGGGGGCTAACCCCCTTAAAATCGCGGATTTTGGGCAGAGAAAGATTAACCAGTTTGTCCAAAAAATAATACATGCGATCACCGCGTAAAGTTACCTTTAACCCAATCAACAGCCCTTCCCGCAATTTAAAAGTTGCAATTGACTTTTTGGCGGCGATTTTCAAGGGGGCCTGCCCGGTAATTTGCGCCAGCTCTTCGGCGGAAGCGTCAATTAACTTGGCATCGGTGGTGGCTTCGGTCACCCCGCGGTTAACCACAATTTTTTCCACCTTCGGCACCTGCATGACGTTTTTATATTTAAACTTTTTCATCATCTCCGGCACAATTTCTTTTTGGTATTTATCTTTTAATAACGGCATGTTTTAATTACATCCTATCAATAATTTCCCCGCATTTTTTGCAGCTGCGCACTTTTTTGTCGTCGATTAAGCGAAAACCAACCCGGGATGCCGCGTTGCACCTGGGGCAGACCAATGTCAGCTTGGAACCCGGCAGCGGCACAAATAGGTCTACAATGCCCCCCTGAAACTTTTGGGAAGCCCGTCGATGGCGTTTGGCCAAATTAACCCCTTCCACAACATAACGATCCGCGTCGCGCAAAACCCGGATAATCTTGTGTTTTTTTCCGCGGTCCTTACCGGACAAAACCAAAACGGTATCGCCTTTTTTTAACCGAGCAGCCATTTACAAAACCTCCGGCGCCAAAGAAATAATTTTCATGAAAGAGGCGCCCCGCTCCGCCCCGGCATCCCGCAGCTCCCGGGCCACCGGTCCAAACACGCGCGTGCCGCGCGGGTTGCCTTCACCGTCAATTACCACCACCGCATTATCATCAAACCGGACGTATGAACCGTCACTGCGGCGGATTAATTTACGGGTCCGCACCACAACCCCAAAACACTTATCACTTTTTTTGATGGCCGCGTGCGGCAGTGCATCTTTCACCACGCATTTAATAACGTCGCCCACGCCGGCATAACGCCGGCCGGAACTCCCCATCACATGGATACACAAAACTTCACGCGCGCCGGAATTATCCGCCACTTTTAAAATACTTTCCTGCTGAATCATCTTTAAACCGTTTCTGCCAGCTGAACGTTATCCAGCTTGCTTTTTTCTATAATTTCCACCACCCGCCAGCACTTCTTCTTGGAAATCGGTCGGCACTCAACAATTTTTACTTTATCACCAACCTGGCAGGCATTTTTCTCGTCGTGCGCAAAAAACCTGGATTTGCGCTTCACCACTTTTTTGTAAAGCGGATGGATCGCGGCCCGGCCTACTTCCACCACCGCGGTTTTATCCATTTTATTACTTAAAACCCTGCCGACTTTTGATTTTCTACTTCCTCTTTCCACCGCTTTCACGCTCCCTTTCTTTAACTACGGTCAAAACCCGGGCAATATCGCGCCGGACCGATCGCAACTTCAACGGATTTTTTAATTGGTGGCTGGCCCGGTCAAACCGCAAGTTAAGCAATTCTTTGCGCAAGTCATTTTCTTTAATTTTTAACTCGGACAAACCCAGTTCTTTTATTTCTTTCCAGACTGATTTAGTTTTCATATCTTCTCCACAAACCTGACCGCAATCGGCAATTTGTGCGCCGCCAGGGTCAAGGCCCGCTTGGCTTCTGCCTTTTTCATACCGGCAATCTCAAAAATAATGTGCCCCGGCTTGACCACCGCCACAAACCCCACCGGCTCCCCTTTGCCGGACCCCATCCGGGTTTCGGCCGGCCGGGCCGAATACGACTTGTCGGCGCAGATCCGAATCCAAACCCTTCCGCCCCGCTTTAAAAAATGGGTAATGGCGCGCCGCGCAGCTTCGATTTGGTTGGTCTTTAACCACGCAAATTCAAGCGTTTGCAAGCCAAATTCGCCAAAACACAAGGTGTTCCCCGCCGTGGCCTTCCGGCCGTGCAAATTCAAACGTTGGGCCTTGCGAAATTTAGTTTTTTTGGGAATCAGTGCCATTAGACCGATGCCTCAACTACAGTTTTGGGTTTAGCCATTTCTTCAATTATTTCATTTTCGCGTTTTTCTTTTTCGGGCAAAACCTCTCCCTTAAATATCCAAACCTTGACACCGATTTTGCCATATATCGTCATGGCTTCGGCAAACCCGTAATCAATCCGCGCCCGCAAGGTTTGCAGAGGAACCCGGCCTTTGTGGTACCACTCGGTCCGGGCAATTTCTGCCCCGTCCAACCTGCCCGCAACTTTTATTTTGACGCCCTTGCCGCCGGCACGCAAAACCCGGGTAACGGTGCGTTTGATGGCGCGGCGAAAAGACACCCGCTTTTCCAGCTGCTGGGCAATATTTTCCGAAACCAACTGGGAACAGGTTTCGGCATTGGGTTCTTCCTTTACATTTAACTGGACCTGTTTATTTACCAAACCAATCAAAAGGTCTCGCAGCATGGTAACTTCCCGGCCGCCTTTCCCGATAATTAATCCCGGCTTGGCCGTAAACAAATCAATTTCAATCTGGTTGGCGCGCCGCGCGACGCGGATGCGGGAAATCCCCGCCCGATAAAGCTTGCCCTTTAAAAAGTCCCGGATCTTCTTATCCTCAACCAGGTTGTCAGCATAAGCGCCTTCGGCATACCAAATGCTATCCCAGTCCTCAATAATCCCAAGCCGTAAACCCTTTGGGTGGGCTTTTTGTCCCATTACCTTATATCTCCTCTCCTGGATGACTGACACAAACCGTAATGTGGCTGCTGCGCTTTTTTATTGCGTGCGCGCGGCCGCGAGAAACCGGCTGCCATCGTTTAGCAAAGGTAGCCTCATCCGCAAAGGCCTCAGACACGAACAAATCACCATCAACCTTATAATTATGCCGCGCATTGGCCACCGCCGCCTTTAATACGTCGGCGACCACCCCGGCCGCTTTTTGAGGCATAAAAGCTAAAAGCGATTGGGCCTCGTTCACGCTTTTGCCGCGGATCAAATCAATCATTAACCGCACTTTGCGCACCGCAATTTTCACCCATTTAGCCTGCGCTTTAATTTTTACTGATTTAGCTGCCATATTAAGCTGGTGCCTCCGTTGGTTTTTCCACCGGTGCGGAATGTCCCTTAAAAATCCGGGTATGCGAAAATTCGCCCAATTTATGGCCCACCATGTTTTCGGTAACATAAATCGGGATGTGTTTAATGCCGTTATGCACCGCAAAAGTAAACCCAATCATTTCCGGAATGATGGTAGAACGGCGCGACCAGGTTTTAATTATTTTTTTGTCGCCTTTCCTGGTTTCATCAATTTGTTTCAAGATACTGGCATCGACAAACGGGCCTTTTTTGGTTGACCTTCCCATGGTTGTTATTTGCTCCTCTTAATCAAGATAAACCGGTCGCTGTTTTTTCTTTTGTGCCGGGTTAAGGCGCCTTGCGCCGGTTTTCCCCAAGGGGAAACCGGGCGTTTTCTGCCTACTCCGCACTTGCCTTCCCCGCCGCCGTGCGGATGATCGCACGGATTCATGGAAGTACCGCGGTTAGCCGGACGCCGTCCCAAATGACGCATTCTTCCGGCTTTGCCTAAAAATACGTTTTTGGCATCGAGGTTACCGACGAGGCCGACCGTAGCGCGGCAATTAATATGAACCATCCGCTGCTCGCCGGATGGAAGTTTAATTATACCGTAATTTCCCTCTTTCGCAACCAAAACAATCATGCTGCCGGCAGACCTACCCAGCTGTGCCCCGCGACCCGGCTTCAATTCAACATTATGGATAGTGGTACCTACCGGAATTGACCGGATGGGCAGAGTATTCCCGACTTTGATTTCAACCTCTTCCCCTGACATCACCGTATCCCCAACCTGCAGAGTGTTGGGAGCAATGATGTACCGTTTTTCCCCGTCAATGTATTGTAAAAGCGCCAGACGTGCATTGCGATAAGGATCATATTCAATCGAAAGCACCCGGGCGCTGACGTTATCCTTGTCACGTTTAAAATCAACCATGCGATAAAACTTTTTATTGCCGCCGCCGCGAAAACGGCTGGAAATACGACCCCGCGCATCGCGGCCGGCCGTTTTTTGCAATCTCACCAACAGGGACTTTTCCGGCTGATAAGTTGTAATATCGTTGTACTGGTCGTCAATCCGGAAACGCTGTCCGGGTGTTAATGGTCGTCTTGCTTTAACTGGCATCTTTACTAACTCCTTTTAACAAAATCCTAAATCCAAATGACCTCCGGCAAGCCGGGGCAGGCAAAATCCAAAATTAAACTGCCGCATCAATTTTTTCAATCTTCTGTCCGGCTTTTAACTTAACATAGGCCTTTTTGAAACGGCTGGTATGCCCGATTTTGCCGCGCATGACCCTTTTTTTCCCGCTGCAGTTGACGGTGTTTACCGATACAACCAAAACGTTGAAAGTTTTTTCAACTGCCTGCCGCACCTCAATTTTATTGGCTTCCGGCGCAACGCGAAAAACATAATAATTATTTTCCCGGCTGCGCGACCCTTTTTCGGTTACTAAATGCCCAAACAACACTTGCGCAGGATTTTTCATTTCAGGGCCCCCTCAAGCTGTTGCCAAGCATTCTCTTCGGCTAAAATGTGATCACAGTTCAATAAATCAAAGATATTTACGGAACTGGAATCCTTGGCCACTAACTGCTTAATATTGCGGGCGGCGCGCAGCGCCAGCTGGTTAGCAGGATCCATTATCACCAGAATTTTCCCGCTTATACCCGCCTCCGCTAAAACCTTCACCATCTCCTTGGTCTTGCCCGAAGTTTTGATTGGGCCCATGATTTTTACTTTATTTTCCGCCTGTTTTTCCCCCAAGACCATGCGCATAGCCAGCAACCTCTCTTTGCGCGGCATATAATTGGTGTATTTTCGCGGTTTTGGACCAAAGATCACGCCGCCGCCGGTCCACAAAGGAGAACGATTGTCTCCCGCACGCGCCCGGCCGGTGCCCTTTTGCTGCCACGGTTTTTTGCCGCCGCCCGACACCTCTCCGCGATTTTTGGTGTTGGCACTGCCCTGGCGCAGGTTAGCCAAATGCGCTACCAGTGCACGCTGTACCACCGAAGGTTTGGCCTTTTTTTGCGGATCGCCCATTTTATCCACGGCTCCTGATTATTACAAAATTATTTTTCTTGCCCGGTACCGTCCCCTGCAGCAAGAGTAAGTTTTTTTCTGCATCAATCTCTGCAATTTTTACTTTAGGCACGGTCACGCGCTCTCCGCCCATCCTCCCCGACATCCGCGTGCCTTTGAGCACCCGCCCCGGCGTGCTGCCCGCCCCAATGGAACCAGGCAAACGATGATTTTTTGATCCATGGGACATCGGACCGCGCCCAAAATGGTGCCGTTTAACTGTTCCAGCAAAACCCTTCCCGATTGACGTCCCGGAAATATCAACAATTTGGCCACCTTTAAAAGAATCCACGCGGATTTCTTCCCCCGGCTCAAACCCGGGCGCCTGCTTTAAGCGAAATTCACGGATAAAACGATAACCGCCCTCTTGTCCGGATTTTTTGGAATGTCCGGCCTCCGGCTTATTGGTTTTTTTACTCTTCATAAAACCGACCTGGATTGAGTTATAACCGTCCGTTTTTACGGTTTTTTTCTGTAAAACCATGCAAGGCCCTGCCTCAACTACCGTCACTGGGACCACGTCACCTTGCGCATTAAAAATTTGCGTCATCCCCAGCTTGCGCGCCAAAATACCCGGTGCGGGCTTAGCTGGTTTAGTTGGCTTTTCGGCCGCGGCTACGCTTGTTTCTGCTGTTGCTGCTTTTGTTTCTTCCGACATTTTATTGTTCCTTCAGTTTTATCTCAATGTCCACACCCGCCGGCAAATCAAGCTGCATCAGCGCATCCACCGTTTGCGGGGCCGGGTCCAAAATATCAATCAGACGCTTGTGTGTCCGGATTTCAAAATGCTCGCGCGATTTTTTATCGACGTGGGGCGACCGCAGGACACAAATAACTTCCTTTTCCGTTGGTAAAGGAATAGGGCCGGAAACATGCGAACCCGCCCGCTTAGCCGTACTGACAATTTTTACCGCCGATTGGTCCAGCACGCGGTGATCATAACCTTTTAACCGAATCCTGATTTTTTGTCTGGCTTGTCTAGTTCCCGCCACGTTTATTGCTCCTATTCTATAATCTTAACCACGGCGCCGGCGCCCACGGTGTGCCCGCCTTCGCGGATGGCAAACCGCAGTCCTTCGTCCACCGCCACGTCATGGATTAATTCAACCGTCATCTTGATGTTGTCGCCCGGCATGACCATCTCTACCCCGTCCGGCAGTTTGATGTCACCCGTCACATCGGTAGTCCTTAAGAAAAATTGCGGCTTGTAGCCGGTGAAAAACGGCGTGTGCCGCCCGCCTTCTTCTTTTTTCAATACGTAAACCTGCGCTTCAAACTTTTTGTGCGGATGGATTGATCCCGGCTTGGCTAAAACCATCCCGCGGGTCAACTCTTCTTTGGTGATGCCGCGCAGCAGTAACCCTACGTTGTCGCCTGCCATACCTTCGTCCAAAGTTTTCCTGAACATTTCAACTCCGGTAACCGTGGTTTTTTGATGCGCGCCCATTCCCACCACTTCAACTTCTTCCCCAACCCTTACTCTGCCTCTTTCAATCCGGCCCGTGCCTACTGTGCCGCGCCCCGTAATCGAAAACACGTCTTCAATCGACATCAAAAACGGTTTGTCGATTTCGCGTTTGGGATCCGGAATATAATTATCGAGCGCATCCAACAATTCTTGGATGGCTTTGCAGGACGGGCAGTCGGCCTTTCCACAACCACATTCCATGGCTTTCAGCGCCGAGCCCTTGATGATGGGTGTTTTGTCGCCCGGGAATTCGTATTTTTTTAACAGGTCGCGGGTTTCAACTTCAACCAGGTCAATCAATTCTTTGTCGTCTACCATGTCCACTTTGTTCAAGAACACCACCATCGAAGGCACGTTTACCTGGCGGGCCAGCAAGATGTGCTCTCTGGTTTGCGGCATGGGGCCGTCGGCGGCGGACACTACCAAAATTGCTCCATCCATTTGCGCGGCGCCAACTACCATGTTTTTTACATAGTCGGCGTGGCCCGGGCAGTCGATGTGGGCATAGTGCCGTTTTTCGGTTTCGTATTCAACGTGGGCAATGGCAATGGTGATACCGCGGGCTTTTTCTTCGGGAGCAGAATCGATCTGGTCAAAGGCCTTGGCGGTGGCCATGCCTTTGCCGGCCAGATACTTGGTGATGGCCGAAGTCAGCGTGGTCTTGCCGTGGTCCACGTGTCCGATGGTCCCGACGTTTACGTGCGGTTTGGTCCTGCTAAATTTTTCTCTTGCCATTTTTTTGCCCTCCTTGGTTTGGGTTACGGTCTCGATTATAGCCAACCCGATCTGCGCCTGTCAACGAAAACAAGCCCGCGGGCGGGATTGAACCGCCGACCTCCTGCTTACCGAGCAGATGCTCTACCGCTGAGCTACACGGGCATTGAACAATCATTAATAATTAGGCGGCACCACTCGAGAATAATTTGCTTTAGCTTGGTGTTGCTCACCTTAATAGTAAGGGTACCATATTTGCTTTTGTTTTTATAGGTTCCTCCTTTACTTTTACGTACGCAAACATATTTTACTTGCTCTTTGGCTATGCCAACTGTGCGCGCCCAATATTCTACAGCAAAATCTTTGTCGATGTCATCAAAGATATTGAGCTCGGCAAAGATTTTTTCTTCTCTAAGGCGGCAAATTTTTCTTATGAAGAAAAGAAAGGCCTTTAAAATTTTGGGATCGGTGTTTCCCAGGGCAACGCGATGTCTCCCCTTTTTTGCCCCTTCTCCAAGATAAAGCCCAATCGCCACAAAGAACAACATTAAATCTTTTGGGTAGGTAATTTGTTCGACGATTTTGAAAGGGTCGCCGGAAGGGTTTCGTTTTAAATATGTGGCCTCGCTGCGGGATCGCTTTTTTGTGCCGGTTTTTTCGAGCCAATAGCAGATTTTATGCTCCGAGAACCCCATCTCCGCGGCAATTTCTTTTGCTGATTTTCCTAGCAGGTACTTTTGCTTAATGGTCTCGGCGAGGGGAAACATAGCGACCTCCTTCTTCCCCCCGAGAAGCATTATTCCAGCATCAAATCCTTGATGCGAGAATTTATTTCAAAGCCATTATTTCACAAAAAAGTTAGGCGTCAAGATGTTGATTTCTTGACACCCCCGCCCCGCCCATAGTATGCTATTCCATACATTTCATACATTACGGCTGATTAAGGACGAAGGTGCGAGATGTTGCGAAGGACTCCCCAAAAACTGAGCGTACTGCTGGTTTTGTTGGTTTTGGTTTTTTCGGCTGCGGCTGGGACAGGGGCAGCGGCGGAAACAAAGTTAACCCTTGATCAAAGTTACGAAATTGCGCTGGAGCAAAGTCCTACCGTGCAAAAAGCGCGCGCGCAGATCCGGGCGGCAGAGGGGACCGAGGGCCGGGCGCGTTCCGGATTTTTGCCCCACCTTGCGGTTTCGGGCGGATTTGGTAAATATTATTCGCATCCCAGCACGGTTCAAATTACCTCCACGGGAACTTCTTCGGTCTTTTCTTTTGGCACCAACGAGCAAGCCGACGCTTCGTCTTATGGCGCAACGTTTTCGCAGGCCGTTTTTACGGGTGGGCGACTGGTAAATACATTGGGGGCGGCCAACAAGGGGCTGGAGATTACCAAAGAAGAATTAAGAAGAACCGAGCAGGCGTTAAAATATAACGTTGCCAGCGCCTATTATAATGTATTGAAGAATATCAAGCTGGTCGAGCTTAACCGCCAGTCGGTTGAAATGGCCGAGCACCATTTAGCCAATAACCAGGCGTTGTTTAAGGCGGGCATTGCCACCCGTGCCGAGGTTTTGCGCGGCGAAGTTTTGGTGGCGCAAAATCACATCAGCTTAATTCGGTCGGAGCAAGGGCTGGAGCTGACCAAAAACAGTTTCAATAATGTTTTAGGCAATGCGCTCGATACGCCGGTTGAGTTGGCGGAAGCGAATTTCAGCACAGGGGAAGTAGTAATTTATAATTACCGGGATCTTTTGCCCATTGCGTATGAAAGCCAGCCCGAGTGGAGACAATATCTGTTGGGCAAAAAAATCCGCAGTGATGAATTAGGCGTAGCTTATAGCGGTTTGTTCCCGAACATTTCGCTTGCCGGAACTTACAGCGGCGGGCTCACGCGCTACAGCGCGTACCAATCTGACCAGGCAACCTGGAGCGCTTTGGTGAGTGGTTCCTGGAATATTTTTGACGGCACCGACACCTTGTATAAAATTAAAGAAGCGGGGGGCCGCCTGGACGCAGAGATTGCCAGCGAGGAAAATGTTCGGCGCAACCTGGCGCTGTCGGTGAAGGATGCCAATTTTATTGTTAAGAGCGCAAAAGAAGACATGGTTTATACTGCCAAGGCGGTGGAGTTGGCGGAAGAAAATTATAAAATCGCGGATCTTCGCTACAATTCGGGAGCCGGCAACAATTTGGAGGTTTTGGACGCGCAGGTTTCCTTAACCCGTGCGCGCACCGACAACGTAGACGCCCAAAATATTTTACAGCTGGCCAAGGCCAAATTAAATCAGGTTTTGGGGAGGGAGATTTACTAATGAAATTACCCGCAAAGATGGAGCTGGAAAAAAATTTCTATGACATTGTAACGGTTGGGGCACGGGGCCAGGTGGTTATTCCTGCGCAGGCGCGCAAGGATTTTGGCGTAAAACCCGGCGACAAGCTGGTGGTGCTAAAAGGGATGGGGGACTTGGGGTTGTTGTTGGTAAATACTAAGCATTTTTCCAGTTTTATTTCACACGTTTATAAATCAATTGGCGTCTTGAAAGAAAAAATCCAGCGGAGAGGAAACTAAAGGGAAGCGCTGGGCGTTGGGTTTCAAGGTAGAGAGGAGAAGAGAATGTTGAAAGACAAAAGAATTAAGATCGGCGCAATAATAATTTTGGCGGTGTTATTAATGGTGGTTTGGTTCAGCTGCGGTCGGAACCGGGTTGAGGTGGTCGTGGTCAAAGTTGAGCGCGGCAACATTTTAAATTCAGTTTCGGCGTCGGGCATGGTGGATGCGGATTCGGCGGACATGGGCAGCGGTCGGGTGGCCGGCCGCGTCAGCTGGGTGGGAGTGGCCGAAGGTAACCGCGTGCGCGCGGGCCAGCTGTTGCTGACATTTGACGGATACGCAGAAGCGCAAAAAGAATATTACCGCAGGAAAGGTTTGCATGCGCAAGGGTTTACCAGCGATCGCGATTTTGAGCTTGCTAAAAACGAAAGAGATGCCGCGTGTATTGTTTCTCCAATTGCAGGCACGGTTACCAAAATATCGGTAATTGTCGGCGAAACGGTTTCCCCGGGGGTATCAATTGTTTCGGTTGTCGCCACGCAACGCCCCTGGGCCGAAATCCAAATTGACGAGGTTGATATTGCAAAAATTAAAATCGGACAGCGCGTGCGGTTTACCACAGACGCTTATCCCGACCAGTCCTATTACGGCAAAATTTATTGGGTCAACAATGCGGCCGAGCTAAAAAAAGTTGGGGGCAGGGTGCGTGGCGACGAGGAGGATTTAGTTTTTCGGGCCAAGGTTGCGCTTGAAGAAGAATATAAAGAACTGAAACCGCTGATGTCGGTTTATGCCGAAGTAATTATCGGAGAAAAGAAGGATGTTTTGGTGCTGCCGCGCGAAGCGATAACGTTGCGCGACGGCAAAGGGGCCGTGTTTGCAATTAAAGGGGGAAGGGCCCGGCTGGTCGATGTTACCATCGGACTGCGCGATGCCGAAAAAGTTGAAATTTTGAGCGGGCTAAAAGAGGGCGACAAAATTGCCGCATCTAATTTAGATAAACTGAAAGATGGAACCCGGGTTAAGCAGGCAAAAGATAAAGGCAAATAAAATGCAGCCGATCGTCAAGGCCGAAAACTTAAAAAAGAACTATGCGCTGGGGAAAGTTACTGTTGAGGCCGTGCGGGGCATTTCTTTTGATGTGCAAAAGGGAGAATTTGCCGCCATTATCGGGCCGTCGGGCTGCGGCAAGTCAACCCTAATGCACTTAGTGGGGTGCTTGGACCGGCCGACGTCGGGCAAAATTTATATTGACGGCACTGACGTTTCTACCCTTTCCGATAACGAGTTGGCGGCAATCCGGAACAAAAAAATCGGGTTTGTTTTTCAAGCCTATAATTTATTGCCGCGTCTCAATGCCATTGAAAATATTGAGCTCCCGCTTATTTACATGGGGATTCCGGCGCCGCAGAGAAAAAAAATGGCAGAAGCGGCGCTGGATCACGTTGGGCTAAAAGACCGCGCCCTGCACCGGCCGCCTGAGATGTCCGGCGGGCAAAGCCAGCGGGTGGCCATTGCCCGGGCGCTGGTCGTAACCCCTGCCATTATCCTGGCGGATGAACCCACCGGCAACCTGGACACCCAGTCGAGCAACGAAATTATGGCAATTTTTCAACGGCTTAACGAAGAAGGGGTTTCAATTATTATGGTTACACACGAGGTTGATGTTGCCAAGGCGAGCCAGCGCATAATCCAAATCCGTGACGGGCAAATCCTTTCGGACGAAAAAATTTCCCAGAGCAAAAAGCATTAGAGGACGCCGTGACTTTTATTGAATGTTTCCCGCTGGCGCTGCGCGCGCTTAAATCCAATCCGCTCCGCAGTGTTTTAACCACGCTCGGCGTAATTATCGGGGTTTTTATTGTTATTACTACTGTTAGTTTGGGGGAGGGAGCCAAAAATTATATTCACGAACAGTTCAGCTCGTTTGGCGTGGGCGCCAATACGCTGGCAATTTACGGAGCCCCCGAAACCGAAAACCGCGGCGCGGGAATTATTGCCGCCATGTCAAAATCAAGCATTACTTATCGTGATATCACTGCCCTGCAGGATCAATGCCGCTATACCAACGTGGTGGTACCGGCAGTTTTTGGCACGGCCGACTTCCAATACGGACGCAAAAAACAGGAAACCTCTTTTGTGATTGGGACCACGCAGGATTATCAATATTTAGTGAAAAACATTGTAACCGCAGGCCGGTTTTTTACGCCAATGGATATTGTTTATCGCAAGCGCGTGATATTTGTCGGACAGGATTTAGCAAAAGAATTGTTTGGCGTTTTTCCGGCGGTGGGAGAAGAAATTAAAGTTAACGGGACGTCGCTTCAGGTGGTGGGGATCATGAAAAAAATGAGCGTGGTTTTTGGGATAAACTATAACGAAATGGCAATTTTGCCGATCACAACCGCGCAAGATATTTTTAAGACCTCGGAAATTGTGGAAACCTGGGTAGCGGCCAAAAACATTGAGGCGGTCCCGAAAGCCGCGGCCGAAATCCGGCAAATATTAATGCGCCGTCACGGCAAAGAGGACTTTCAGCTGCGGGTTGCAACCGAGATGATCAAGCGGATTGACGACACCATGGGGGTCTTAACCGTTGCCATTTCGGCGATCGCCGCAATTTCTCTTTTGGTAGGCAGCGTGGGAATCATGAATATCATGCTGGTTTCGGTGGCCGAGCGTATCCGCGAAATTGGCATTCGTAAGGCGGTGGGGGCGCGGCAGCGTGACATTTTTTCACAGTTTTTAGTCGAGGCGCTTTTGATTTCGTTAGTGGGTGGCGTGCTGGGGGTTTTGGTTGCGTCAACCGTTTTATTGGTTATCGGAAAAGTTATTGGCTTGGCCCTGGTGCCGTCAATGCCCGCGGTAATTATGGGTTTTTTTGTCTCGGCGGCGGTGGGGGTGATTGCGGGAGTGTATCCGGCGATGCGGGCTGCGCGGCTGGATCCGGTGGCGGCGTTGAGAGGATGACATGAATATTTTTGAATTAATTAGCATTACAGTAAAAAGTTTAATGGCCGCAAAAATGCGCAGTTTTTTGACTATGCTGGGCATTATCATTGGAGTTTTTGCGGTGATCAGTTTGGTGAGCATGGGAGAAGGGCTGAAGGGGTTCATGTACGATCAGGTGGCTTCGCTTGGCACCGGCCCCAATTATATGGAACTCCACCCGGGGGCAAAACATGGCATGGGAGGGGCCAGCGGAGCCGAAATTACCTTTTCAGATGTAGCGGCACTAAGAGACCGGCTCGACACGGTTTCAGTGATTGACCCGCGCGTATTGCGTCCTGCCGATGCTTTTTTTGGCGACAAAAAGTTTTCGATTCCCATGGTCATGGGAACTAGCCAGCAAATGGTGGAAAGCTTCAATTGGAACGTTGCGGAAGGCCGGTTTTTTTCGGAAGCCGACGTATCGATGCGCAAAAAAGTATGCGTGTTAGGAAAAAAAGTTGCTACGGCTTTGTTTGGCGCACTCTCTCCCATTGGAGAAAAGATAAAAATTGATACCGACAGCTTTTTGGTGATGGGGGTGTTTGAAGAAAAGGGAGCGCTGTTTACGTTTGATTATGACGAAATGGCGGTAATTCCAATTACGGCGGCGGCCGATGTTTTTCATTTAAGCAAAGTAATGGAGGTTGGCATTACCGTCAAAAATGAACAGCTGGTGCCGCAAACGGTTGAAGAAATTAAAAAAATATTGATCCGGCGCCATGGGAAGGAGGATTTTCGCATCGATACCCAGGCCGAATCAATGGACATGCTGAATTCAATCATGAATGTTTTAACCGGCGTGGTGAGCGGCATTGCTGCGATCTCATTGATTGTCGGCGGCATCGGCATCATGAACATCATGCTGGTTTCGGTAACCGAGCGCACGCGCGAGATTGGCCTGCGTAAGGCCCTGGGCGCCCGAAAAAAAGATATTGTCCTGCAGTTTTTGGCGGAAGCGGTGGTCATCAGCCTGGCTGGCGGAATAATTGGGATTTTATCGGGCATTGGCTGTTCGTTTTTGTTTTTATCAATGGTTGGGTTCCCCTTAAAGATTTCGCTTAAGGCAATTTTGCTGGCGGCCGCGGTTTCAATGGGGGTGGGGGTGGTATCGGGCGTCTACCCGGCGATGCGGGCGGGACAGCTGGACCCGATTGAAGCGCTAAGGTATGAGTAGCGCCCTTTAATTTTCCTGGAGTTGGTTGCGCTGCTTAGCAGAACTCGCTCTTTTTGAAAATCGGGTCAAAATCGTAATTTTTTAATGCTTCGGCCGAGCCCTCTTCGCGGTCAACCACAGAGATAACTTTTATCACTTTGGCGCCGGCGGCTTCGGCGGCGAAGATGGCGGATAGAGTGGAAGCGCCGGTGGTAGCCACATCTTCTACAATTAATACATTCCAGCCGGGCTCGATAATTCCCTCAATTTTTTGCTGGGTGCCGTGTTCTTTGGCGGCTTTGCGGACAATAAAACCGGCCAGGTTGCTGAGCGTAATGACTGCGCCAATGATCGGATCGGCGCCTAATGTCAGCCCGCCCACGGCGTCAACTTTTAAGCCCTTAATTTTTTCTAAAATAATTTTCCCGATCAGACGCGCGCCTTCAGGATGCAACGTAACCTTGCGGCAGTCAATGTAAAAATTGCTTTTTTTGCCGGAGGATAGGGTAAACTCGCCGATTTTAACGGCTCGGTCTTTGAGTAGTTGTTTGAGTTGATCTCTTACAGTAGACATCGAGCAGGATTGTAACAGCTGGTTGAAACGGAAGTCAACTAAGCGATGGAAGTGCAAAGCCGCATTGCTCTGCCGCAGCTATAACGGTACCTTCTTTAAGTCAATCGGCGGCAAATTAAAAGTGCTGCCAACCGGGATGTTTACCCAGCCGGTATATTCGTATCTAATAAACGCCAGCTCAAACTTTATCCTGACTTTGAACCAGTTTAAATCTTCGGTCATCCCCAGCATGGTTACTTCGATGGGAAACCTGAAAACAACGTCTGCGTCTTTATTCGGGTCGGCATAAAGGGTTTTGAGCTGGGTTTTAAAAGGCACAAACGCCTGGGACATGGGCGCGGCCGCGGCCAGCACCAAAGCCAGCAAAAGCGTGCATACTATAGTTTTAGTCATTAAGCGTAGCATTCTATATAGTATATCGTGTTTTGGAGCTTTAAACTTGCGGCGTTGCTGAAATTTATTGGCGCGAGGCCTAAGCCGGCGCCAAAATAAATATTGAATTTCGTGAAATTTTTTTGCAAAAACGCCGAGAATCCCTTGGAAATCAACGGGTTGACAAGATTTGGCGGCGGCAGTAAAATGAGCGAACTTTGTTTGAAAATTACAGTTTGGAAGGAGAAAAAAATGACAAAGAAAATGTTGATTGGCTTCGTGATTCTGGTGTTTTGCCTGCCTCTGGTTTGCGGATTTGGGTCTACCCCCAAAACAGACAGTTCCTCTTCCTCCTCGGCCCAGTATAAGCACCTGATTGATAATTTTGAAGACGGCGATTTGGAGGCCGCGCCGGAATGGTTTAAGTTTGATGCCGCCAAAATCAAGGTTGAAAAAAATTCTACGCGCAAAGACGGGGACGCGGCGGTAGTGGAAGCGGTGGGGGCTTATTCAATTAATGTAACCGGCAACACAACTAAGTGGTACGTGGGCGGCATGGGGACCATGCTGGGGATTGATGCCTCAAAGTACCGCTCAATTGAGATGGATGTGTACGGCAACGGGCCGGATTCCGGAAAGATAAAAGTGGAAGTTTATGATGACGACAACGGAAACAACGACATTGAAGTGGGCAGCAATTGGGTTCCCAAATACGATGATTTGATGTATTTTGAAATCAACGTAAACTGGAAGGGCTGGAAGCATGTTTCCATTCCCTTTGACCAACTGACCATTTCCAATCCGGGCAAAGGCAACGGGACGTTTGATCCGTCAACTGCCGGCGGCTCCGGCGGCTTGGTTAAAGTTCAGATGATTTTTGTGTCCAACACCGAAACCGGGAAAATCAACTTTAACATTGATAATTTGGAGCTAGGGATATAGCGCGTAATTGATTTTGCGCCGGCCGCAGGCGCGCACTTAGTTTTCCAGGCCCCTAAGTTAGAGCATAACTTAGGGGCTTTTTGTTGGGTTGACGCTTTCTCTTAAGATAGAGTAGAATTGCTTACTCATGCGCTTTGGTTATTTTGACGAAAAAGCAAAAGAATATGTAATTGAAAAACCGGCCACGCCACTGCCTTGGATCAACTATTTAGGCAGTGAAAAATACTGCGCATTGATATCCAATACTGCCGGCGGCTACAGCTTTTTTGTTGACCCCCGCGAAAAACGCATCACCCGCTACCGCTATGATAATATTCCCTTTGACCAGGGCGGCCGATACATATATATCAGAGACAACCAGACGGGGAAATTTTGGTCGCCCACCTGGCAGCCGGTGCGCCAAGACCTGGATAAATATTCCTGCCGGCACGGGCTGGGATATACCGTAATTTCTTCAGAATGCAACGGCGTGGCGGCAGAAATAACTTACTTTGTCCCGCCGGGCGAAGATTTGGAAATTTGGCGCCTGGAAATCAAAAACCAAACCAAAAAACCCAAAAAACTGTCGCTTTTTTCTTACCTTGAAT
>JBAZQH010000023.1:0-18210 GCA_041645285.1 Candidatus Margulisiibacteriota bacterium
CAATGGTTTTAAGCCGCGCATAAATTGTGGCCGGGTCATCCGCGCCCAAAGTATCGCAGTAACGGACCCGTGTAGCGCCAACTGCTTTGGCGCCGTGGGCAAAATCAACCAAAAAAGCAAGTTCGGTGCGCGAAGCATCTTCGGCATTTACGCCAACCGTTTCCGCCCCTTTTGCGTAAGCCAGCTTCACTGCCGCCTGCATATTCTTTATGATATCCTCTTTTGAAAATTTACCGCCAAACTTGGCCTCCAGCATCAAGTCAGAAGTTGAAATCGACATATTCAAATGCCGAATTTTAGGCACCAAGCGGTAAGCGGTCTCAACGTCTTTGGCCACCGCACGTATCCACCCTTCCAGCTTAATGGGCTTGAGTGCCCCTAACTCCGCCAGCTCCAAATTAGCATTCAAATAATTCACTTCATGGTTGGTAAAAGGAAAACCAAATTCGGATTGGTAAACGCCAACTTCGTTGAGGTACATATTGACAATTGTCTTCTCTAATTTTGACAGCCCGATGCGGGAGGTCTGCACCCCGTCACGATTGGTAACATCTATAATATAAACCTTACCCATTAACCTTCCTCTCTTTCTATTATAATTAAATTAGCCGACACCTTTGGTTGGTAACGGCTTAATTATATAGAAAAAGTAGATTTCTCGCAACTTAGCGGAGCCGGCGGTTGCCGATTACCAATAAATGTGGTATCTTATACCCTTCTCGGAGAATTTCACGCGCAAAGGAAGGTACCACCAGCATGACCGACAGCAATTTATCTGCAACCAATTTATCACACGGTAAAGGCAGCGCCGAAGACCTCGACGTTGAAACATTGATCAAACAAACTCTGGAAGAAAGCAAAGCGCTCAAAAAAACTGCGGCCGAACCCTCTCCCGCAGCAGAAAAAAAAGAAGAAAAAACCTACGTGGCTACCGGCATTTCAATTCCTAAAAAAGAAAGTGCGGGCCCGATCAACCCATCTACTCCGTTTTCGGCCGAACCAACCATTCCGGCGGCCGCTAGCGCCGCTCCTGCCGCCGCCGCAACTCCAGTAAAACCAGCAGAACCACCAACCGCCAAAGAACCCCAGGGTACGGCGGCCAATCCCCAAGACGCTTTTTCTTCTGCATTAAAAGAATACAAGCCCGGTGACCTGGTGGTTGGGACCATTGCCAAGGCTGACCACACCTCAATCTTGGTTGATATTGGCTACAAAGCCGAAGGTTTCCTGGACATTAAAGAATTTACCCCCGAAGAAATTAAAGCCGGCATTAAAGTAGGAGACAAAGTTACCGTATTGATCGAAAGATTAGAAAACCGTGAAGGGTACGTGGTGCTTTCAAAGAGAAAAGCCGATTACGAAAATAGCTGGAACCAGGCCTACCGAGCATATAAAGAACGCAGCTTGCTAGAGGCAAAGGTAACCTCGGCCGTCCAGGGCGGGCTGGTAGTTGATTACAACGGCATCCGCGGGTTTATCCCGGCTTCACAGGTTAAAAAAGAAGCCGATGCCAAACTGGAGGATTTTGTCGGCACCGTCATCCCCATCAAAGTTATCCAAATTGACCGCCGGGCCGGTAAAGTAGTGCTTTCCCATAAATTAGCCGCCGGCGAAAAAAAGCAATACGAAAAAGACAAGCTCATCGACGAAATTGAAGTTGGACAGGTTAAGCACGGCACCGTTTCCAGTATCAAGTCGTTTGGGGCGTTTGTAAATTTAGGCGGGATCGAAGGCCTGATCCACATTTCCGAGCTCTCGTGGAAAAGGGTAAAGCACCCGTCCGAAGTCCTGAAGGTTAACCAGGAGCTGGACGTATTTGTTTTGGGCGTAGATAAAGTAAACCACAAAATCGCGCTGGGTCTAAAAGAACTGCAAGCCGACCCCTGGGCAGAAGCCATCAACCATTTTAAGGTAGGACAAGTGGTCAAAGGCACCGTGGTGCGGTTGGCCTCGTTTGGCGCTTTTATCGAGCTGGACCATAACCTGGAAGGTTTGTGCCATGTTTCCGAATTATCCCTGCAGCCGGTTAGGGAACCGTCGGAAGCCGTCAAGCCGGGGGACATAGTTGAAGTAAAAATATTGCGGATTTTACCGGACGAGCAAAAAATCGGGCTTTCCATCCGGCGCGTTTTGCAAGACCGAGAAAAGGCCCAGATTAGAGAAGAACAGGAAAAACAGCAAGCCCAAAAAGAAGCTGAAAGCCGGGTCACCATTGGCGATATGCTGAAGCAAAAAGAAGCCGAAAAAATCGAGCGCGAAGAAAAGGCCGCCGCCCCTGAAGCCGAATCAATGGCCGCGCAATCGGATTTGGAAATCAGCACAAAGCCAATTGCTCCACCGGAAAATTAAATTCCTCTTTTAAAAACTGATATTTCTGCTGGTTTTTGACGATGAATAAGCAAGGAGGCCGGAAGAACCTTGTCATGCAAAACGCTTTAGTATGCGACACAAAAGCTATTAATACCGCGTTAGCCAGAGCACAAAGGCAAGCCCGCACCTTCGGTGCGCGGCAAGCCGCTTTCGTCAAACTATGCCTAAGTACATCTGACCCTGATAAATACGCCTTTCCATTTGTCACGCATGCTTTTTTCAATCCGGGGAAAAGCAGATCTTCGTCACAACATTTGTCAGTAATGCTCAAAGCTATCTCTGCGCGCTTTCTTGGGGCTTCCCTGTTTTTTGCCGGCAATAGCGTATGGCATGGGTATGCACAAATCTCACAATTCCCCGGCTTTGCTTTTGCCATCATTCCGGGCAGTGAGTTTTTTCGTGAAGGGCTTCGTTATACTACCGGACCTTTTGGTGCGCCAGCCAACCCAAGCCATCTTTTTTCAGCAAACAGCGGCTTTGGCGCAGAAAGAATGCCCGCCATCTCCTCTCCTTTTATAATCTGTTCACTCGCTTTTATCCGGCGCACCCTGCATCAATCCCCGGAATTAAGCTCGGGTATTTTAGCAGCCCGGGATTCATTTTTTGCGGTGGATGACCGGTGGATTAATCGGCTGGTTACACAACAATCAAATGGAATTGCCCTTAATCAAAACCTTGCACTGGATGAAATACTCTGCGCGCTCTTAAGATGGCTTGCGCAAAGCCCTGAGGGAAAAAGAGTGTTTTGGCGCATGACGGGGAAAAAAATTCATCAAGAACTATCTTACGTTTCAAGCTTATCTTTTGATGCAGCCGGCCGTTGTTTTATTGCAAGAAATTAACTTCACACCCCACCGCCCCGTTAAACAAAAATTTTTGCCTTCTTTTCTGCAATTTTTCGCGCACCCCGTCGATAATACTTCAGCATATGAGTTATTTACAAGGAATTCTTCATCGGCCCGCCCCCGCGGCGACCGAAACTATTCAACTAATGAAAAAAAGAAACCTCTGCGTCGCCATGCTGCACTCCGGCGGCCCAGCGCCGGGAGGCAACCGGGTAATTGGCGCCGCCGCAAAGCAATTTCTTGACCAGGGCATAAGAGTAATTCTCTTTAGACGGGGATATGAATTTCTGCAAGCCACGGCGGCAGACCAGCTAATTGCCGGCACACATTACATAGAAGTTACTCCGGAAATAGCTTCAAATATGATTGAAATTGATTCAACAATTTGTAAAACCTCGCGGGCCAATCCGGGAGAAAAAGTAAAAAAGCCAGCCGATTTGGAGGATGCCGCAAAAACGCAAGCGCTGACTCATATATTGGATGTTTTCGAAGCATTAAGAGTGGGGGCGCTGGTTTCAATTGGCGGAGATGATACCTTAAGGACAGCAAATTTCCTGCAGGAGTTGACCATACCGCGGGCAAAAATCCACCCGGATAACCATTTTATGGGAGTAGTGCATGTCCCTAAAACAATTGACAACGATTATTTTGGCATCTCCTGGACTTTCGGATTTTTCTCTGCCGCCGAAGCCGCCGGCAAAAGGCTACTGGGCCTTTATAACGACGCATGCACAACCTCCAGTTATTTTGTCGCGGAATTGATGGGCCGCAAGGCGGGCTGGTATACCATTGCCGCCAGCATTTTTGGCAGGGCATCTTTCACTCTTATTCCTGAGGATTTTGAGGATGTTCAAGTGATTGATTTGCGAAAATTGGCAGAAGAAATAATTGATGAAATAGTTTTACCTCGGGAAAGGCAAGGAAAGGACTATGGCGTAATCAGTATTGCCGAAGGGCTGGCCGAAAAATTGCCGCCCGAAATTGTGCAAGCATTAAGAACAGACCGGTTCGGACATCCAAAGTTCTCCGATGCCCGCATTGGCGATCGATTGGCATCAGAATTAGAACAGGTATATCGTGAAAGGACAGGAAAAGAAAAAGCATTTAAGGGCGGGAACCAAATTGGTTACGAAACGCGCCAGGTAAAACCATCCCTTTATGATGCCTTATTGACGTCCCAGCTTGGCGTGGGCGCATATCGTTTAATAGCTGAAAGACGCTTAGGCCATATGGTAACCATACGCAGCAACCTGAGAATAGCACAAATAGCTTTTGCCCATTTGGTGGATTCCGCAACATTAAAAGTCAAAAATCGCAATGTGGATCGCAACGGGGATTTTTACGCCCTATTAAGAGCCCTCGAAGCTTATCAACCATACTAATACTAATAACCCACCCCGCACCCCACCGCCCCGTTAAACTGCGCCTCCGGCGGCACAATTACTTTTATGTCAAGCTCGCGCTCAAGCATGGACTTTAACGCCGCACTTTGCGCCACCCCGCCCACAAAAACAATCACATCCGTCAAATGGCGCTTCACCATCGGCAAAACCCGCAAAAGCAGGGTGCGGTTAACTCCCGCACAAAGCTCGGGGAACGGATAACCTTCAATAATTTTTGAAATCAACTCCGATTCGGCATAAATGGCACAGGTGGAGTTTAAAATTGGGCCTTCCCCGGAGTATTTCGCCAGCTCTGTCAAATTTGTATCCAAAATGCGGCACATGTTTTCCAGAAACCTTCCCGACCCCGCCGCGCATTTATCGTTCATGGTAAAATTGTGTACCGCCCCACCCTGTACCTTAACCACTTTTGTATCCTGCCCGCCAATATCCAGCAAAGTAAAATCATTTAAGCCGGTTTGAAAGCAGGCGCCGCGCGCGTGCGCTTCAATTTCGGAAATTTTCTTGACGCCGGTTATCATTTCGCTGAATTTGCCGTAACCGGTAACCGTAACCTCACCTTCCAACATAGCGCTTTGCGCCAAACCGCGAGCAGCAGAGAAAAATTGAGTATAAAACTGAAAAGAATCGAAAATTTGTTTATCAACAATGGTTGTGCCGTCAAGTTTGACCACTTTTACCGAGCGCGAGCCCAAATCAATACCGGTACGCATAATCCATTGATAATAAAGCAGTGAATTAGGAAAAACAAGTGGCGTATGCTAAAATATTTCAAGGTTATGAAATTCATCGAAAAATTGGACCAGGCGTGCCAGCAAAACAACAGTTTGGTATGTATCGGGCTGGACACCGACCTGGGCAAAATTCCTAAGCACCTATTAAATGACGAAGATCCCCTGTTTGCTTTTAACCGAGCAATCATTGACCAAACGGCCGATTTGGTTTGCGCCTACAAGCCCAATATGGCTTTTTACGAAATGCACGGCATTTACGGCATGGAATCACTCATGCGCACAATCGAATATATTCCCAAACACATCCCCGTCATTTTAGATGCCAAACGCGGCGACATTGGCAACACCGCCGCGGCTTATGCCAAAGCCATATTTGATGTATACAAAGCGGACGCCACAACCGTTAACCCTTACCTTGGACCCGACTCGGTCTTGCCGTTTGCCGAATACCGGGACAAAGGGGTATTTGTCTTGTGTTTAACCTCAAACCAGGGCGCGCGCGTCCTGCAAAGCCACGGGGTGGAAAGCGGCGACATTGCACTTTACCTGAAAGTGGTTAAATATTCGCTCCTCTGGAACCAGCAATACAACAACATCGGGCTGGTGGTGGGCGCCACCAAGCCGCAAGAGTTAAAAGAAATTCGCAGTCAGGTAGGTAATATGCCGATCTTAATTCCCGGGGTGGGTGCGCAGGGCGGTTCGGTAAAAGATAGTGTAACGGCTGGCGCGGATAAAAACGGACTGCATGCCATCATCAATTCTTCGCGGGCAATAATTTACGCGGATGCTTCAGAAAATTTTGCCAGAGCGGCACGGGCGGCAGCGCAAACTTTACGCGACGAGATTAATCAATACCGGAAAAGCAGTCCGCCCGGCGTGCAAAGCTAGCGTGCTTTTTGCTTCAGCAGATCCACAAAGGCCTCCAGCCGCAGCTGGTTTTGCAAATCTAAATTGCCGGGGCGGTCACATTCCAAAGTTAGCACGGGCACCGGCATTTCTTTTTGCAAAATCACATCCTCAATCTGGTGATGGCAAAAACTCTGCACGTAATGGATAATTCCCTGGATGCCGCGTTTTTCAATTTCTTCTTTAATATCCACGATGCGGCCAAAAACATCATAAGGATAAGTGTACATCAAGTACTGCTCCACGATATCGTCGGTACGCTCCAGCATGGCAAATTGCGCCTGCACCTCATTGAACACCACCCTGGCCCCCAGCTTTTCAAGGGTTACGTACAAGTCCAACACAATCGGCGGCACCCCCACGTACCCCAGCCGCACGGCTTTGGAGAACGGCGGGCGCGCCGCGACCGCGCTTAAAAATTCGTCAACTTTTTTTTCAAAAACCACCGGATCAGACATAAAATCCGAAGAAGAAACCAGAAAAAAATGGTTTTCGGCCCCGGTCACTTTGTTTTCCCGCCAGGTCAGCTCGTCCAGCAAAAAAAGCTTGGCCCGGATCCGATCCAGTTCTTTCTTGTAGAGCTCAACCTTTTTTTGTCGCGCCCCCAGCTTTTGCATAAAGCGCTTGATTTCCCCCGAGAGCAAATATCCGTCCTTTAATGCCGGATACGAAAAAGGAATAATCTGATAATTTTTATGTTTCAGCACGTCGGATAGCGCTACCACATTACTGCAGTCCCCCCGCATCACCACCACCACCTCCCGAATATCTGGATTTTGGGCCAGTGCGCCAAAAATGCCTTTGATCCAACTGCAGGTATTGCGGGGAAGTCCGTTTTCTTCGGCAATCCTTATCAAATCCAGCGGAGATTTTACCGCCCCCTCACCGTGGAAATTTACAAAAATATTGTTCAGGTCCACCGGTACCGCGCCGGCAGCAAAAATCACTTCGGAAGGAACAGTTGAGGTGATGCCAATTTTTTTTTGCATTATGCCGCATCGGCCTGGCGCAGGATTTGTAAATCAACCGGCTCGCCGGGATGGGGATCCTGGGTATGCCGGGAAACTATTTCAGCAATATCCGCCGGGACCCCGGCGCGCTTAAGCATTGCCGCCCCAATTTCACCATGGTGTTTATAAACGTAAAATTTGCGAAAAATTGACAGCGCTTTTTCGTGCTCGCCTTTTTTGGAAAGATAATCATACAACCGCTTAAAATACCGGCGCAAAATTACCAACATAACCTTATCCAGCACCCACAATCTTGTCGCCGCCTTACCAATATCATGCAAAAGGCAAATTTTCGCCAGCCGCCTTTCGTCAATATTGGATTTACCATGCGCCAGACGCAGTGCCGCCTTGGCGGCGCGCACCGCGTGTTTCTTTTCAAATTTGGGCAAGCGGTCAAACAAGGCTAACTCGGTAATGTTTAAATATTTGCGCGCAAAGCTAATCTGTTCGTTTTGGTAGCGCGAAAATAACGTGAAAAACAACTGGCGTGCGCGGTACGGCAGGCGTGTAAACAAGCTTTCGTGGGTCATGGCTAATTTTCTCCTTCGTTAATCATTTTTCCTGGGTTAATTACGCTCGGCTATCCCCATTCCACTCGCTCGCTGAACTCGCCCCGGCCAGCCGGGGCTCAAACAGCAGCTCGCTCGTTCCTGGGGAATAGCCCTCGCGTAAAACCCGTTAAAATATATAATCAATTGAACAGAATTTAAAACTAATCAATGGCCTGTCTCAAGCTTCTTACAAGGCCGGCAACCTTAGAAAAGCTTTTATTAGTTTCAAGCAATTTAACAATGGCCGAGCCAACGATGACCCCGTCCGCCAGCTGGGCGGCCGCTTTGGCCTGGGCCGGGTTTGAAATTCCAAATCCGATGCACACTGGGAGCTTGGTATATTTCCGGATAATTTTAACCTGCGGCGCAACGAATTGCGAGAACTTTGCCCGCACGCCCGTAACCCCCGCCACCGCAATCAAATAAATAAAACCGGAGGCCTGGGCCGCAATTTTTTGGATGCGTTTTTCAGGCGTATTCGGCGCAACCAGCGCAATCAGGTTTAATTTTGAATTTTGCAATGCGACAAATTCCGGCCGAGTCCTTTCTTCAGGCGGCAAATCGGGAATCACTAAGCCATTTAAGCCAACTCTTTGCGCATCCGCGACAAATTTTGCAACGCCGTACCGGTAAATTAAATTTACGCTCAACATAAATACCAGCGGGACGCGTGATTTTTTGCGGAGTTTGGCCACCAGCTTGATTACCGCCTTCAATGTTACTTTGTTTTTCAGCGCGCGCTGATGTGAGGCCTGAATAATCGGCCCATCCGCCAGCGGATCGGAAAATGGGATCCCTAGCTCAATTATATCGGCACCGGCCTTTTCAAAAGCGTAAACCAGTTTTTCGGTCGCAGCTAAACTGGGATCGCCGGCAGTAATATATGGGATTAATAATTTTTTATTTTTGTTCATTTGTAACAATATCCATATCCTTATCCCCGCGCCCCGACAAACACACCACCACCACCTGGTTTTCAGATAATTGCGGCGCCAGTTTTTCCAAATACGCCAAGGCGTGCGCCGATTCCAGCGCCGGAATAATTCCTTCCAATTGAGATAACTGTGCAAATGCCGCCAGCGCGGCTTTGTCATCCACCGCCGTATACGTTACGCGGCCCGATTCTTTCAAGTAGCTGTGCTCCGGCCCCACCCCCGGATAATCCAACCCCGCCGAAATGGAATGGGTTGGCAAAACCTGCCCGTCTTCGGTCTGGAGCAAGTAGCTTAACGCACCGTGTAAAATCCCTTTGGTGCCTTTAACCAATGTCGCCGCGTGTTTTTTTGTGTTAAGTCCTTTTCCCGCGGCCTCCACTCCGTACATTTTCACTTCAGCATCATCCAAAAACGGATAAAACATCCCGATGGAATTACTCCCGCCGCCCACGCACGCCACCAAATAATCCGGTAAACGGCCTTCCAATTTTAAAATTTGCTCCCGGGTTTCTTTGCCAATAATTGATTGAAAATCGCGCACCAGCATCGGGTACGGGTGTGGGCCAACACAAGACCCCAAACAATAAAACGTGTCGTGGGGATTAGCCATCCAATCGCGCAGGGTTTCGTTAACCGCATCTTTTAAGGTTTGACTGCCGGAGTTGACCGAAACTACTTCGGCGCCCAAAAGTTTCATTTTATAAACGTTCAGCGCCTGCCGCCGGATATCTTCCGCTCCCATATAAACCGCGCATTTTATCTCTAAAAGTGCGCAGGCGGTGGCGGTGGCCACGCCGTGCTGCCCGGCGCCGGTTTCAGCAATGACCCGCGATTTTCCCATATATTTTGCCAGCAACACCTGTCCCAGCGTATTGTTAATTTTATGCGCGCCGGTGTGACACAAATCTTCCCGTTTCAAATAAATTTTTGCTTTGCCTAATTTTTTTGAGAGGCGCGCGGCAAGCGTCAGCGGTGTGGGGCGGCCAACATAGCTTTTCAGGTATTCGTCCAAATCCTTATTGAAATCATTATTTTTTGACAGGTCACGATAAGCCGTTTCCAGCTGCTGCAGCGGCACAATCAACGTTTCAGGCACAAACCGGCCGCCAAATAAACCAAAGTGGCCGGAAGCATCAGGTAGATTAGACATATTACATCGCCCTCAGCGCGGCCACGCGCAATTCAATCGGCGGATGGGTAACAAATAATCCCGCAAACCATCCCCGCGCCGACCCCGCGTAGGCCTTGAGCGGATCAACAATATACATGTGCGCGGTAGCCTTATTGGCCGCCTCCAGCGGTTCGGTGTCAGCCGAAATTTTTTCGAGCGCTCTGGCCAGCCCTTCCGGATAGCGCGTCAGCATCGCCGCCGAGGCGTCCGCCAGATATTCACGCTTGCGCGAAATGGCCAGCTTGATTACCATTGCAATCAAGGGTGATAAGACCGCCAGCGCGATGGCAACCACAAACAAAATTAACTGCAGTTGGCCGCTGCCCCGGTCGTTATCCCGTTTTCTTCCTCCGCCCCAAAAAGTCCAGCGCAAAAAGATGTCCGAAAGCAGCGCCACCGTCCCTGCCATAATTGCCACCAGCGACATCAACCGAATATCATAATTTTTTACGTGCGAAATTTCATGCGCAATCACGCCTTCCAGCTCGGCGCGGTCAAGTTTGGTGAGCAGGCCGGTGGTTACCGCCACCATCGCATGTTTGGGGTCGCGGCCGGTCGCAAAAGCATTGGGCGCGGTATCGTCAATAATATAAACCTTGGGTTGGGGAATGCCGGCGGCGATGGATATGTTTTCAACTGTTCGGAAAAGTTCGGGGTGGTCTTCTTTCTTGATTTCTTTGGCGGTGGAAATTAGCATAATCAAGTTGCCGCTGAAATAATAACTGCCAATCCCAAACCCAATGCTTAAAATCCCAAAAATCCCCATCAGTCCAATGGCGTCTTCATCCACCGCGACGGAAAATATCCAGGCCAGCAAAACAATAAAAATCACAAAAAAGAAAACAAAAAACCAGGTTTTTCTCTTATTCGCGGCAATCTGGGAATAAATATTTACTTTGCTGTACAGTTCGGCCATGAGTTAAAATTTGACCTGGGGAACCGTGCGCGCAGTTGCTTCCGTTAGTTCAAACATGTCTTTCTTGCTAAATTTATACATATTAGCAATAATGTTTGAAGGGAAGGTTTGGACTGCAATATTTAAGTCACGCACATTGGTGTTATAAAAACGCCGAGAATAGGCAATTTTATCTTCCGCGTCGCGCAATTCGGTTTGCAACTGCAAAAAGTTTTGGTTGGCTTTAAGGTCAGGATAATTTTCGGCTACCGCAAATAGGGTCTTCAAGGTCTGGCTAAGTTGGTTTTCGGCCTGTGCTTTGCTCTCCATCCCCTGCGCGTTAATGGCGTTGGAGCGGGCGGCGGTCACATTTTCAAAAACCGTCCGTTCGTGCTGCATATAGCCCTTGACGCTTTCCACCAAATTTGGGATTAAGTCATACCTTCTCTTCATCTGCACATCAATGTCCGACCAGGCCTCTTCGCAGTGGGTGCGCAATGTTATCAGGCGGTTGTAAATCATAATCACAAATGCCGCAATTAAAACGAGGAGCCCTAAAATCACCCAAATAACTAACATATGTTTTACCTCCTAAACCAGCTTAGTGGGATTATAGCAAGCGGAGAAACGGGGCTCAATCGGTTTCTATATAAGCTTTAACGGAAACCCGCCGCACAAAAGCGTTAGCAGGATCTCATCCGCGCAGAGCGGCGAAAATTCCGCCATCATCTTAAGCAACCCCAATTCGTGATCTGCCAAATACACGCGCACCGGATCATCTATCGATAAATCCTCCGCCTTTTTAGGTGAGAGTGATACTCTTCCAAATAAATAATTCGCCCCAAACACAAACCTTACCGTTATCGACGCTTCCTCTGCCCCACCCGCTCTTCCGACCACGATTCCATCAAATGGCTCCGATGACTCCAAAAGACGCTGCCGCAAGGCCTTTAAAACTGCATATTTTTCAGGCGGGCAAGCCCGGCCAGTTTTACTTTCAAGTAGTGTATTCTGATCAACAAAAACATAAACTTTAATTTCATCTTCCAGCCTTATTCCATCCGGCAAAAAACCCAGCGGCACCGTCACAAACTTGCTGCCAAAAGCAGTCAATCGTAGAATCGCTATCCCAAAAGGAATGTCTTTTAGCATAAGACGGGCAACAAATATCTTTTGCGCCGGGTCTAAATCAAAGTGTAACTCTCCCCGCGCCGCCCCCGCCAGCATATCTTCCATCTTTTCCCGCCTCCAGGCAACAAAAGTTGCGTCCGCCCCGGTGTCAAATCCAAATACCGGATGGACAACCGCCGTCCCAACCACATGGCCGGGATACTCGGGAAAAAATATCGAACGGCGATACGGCGAAAAAATAAACTCACTCTGCTGTGCGTCACTTAAAACCTCACCAATGCGCAAGCGCGCCGGTCTTGACCAAAGGCAGCCAAACGGCTTCACCATAGAATCAGGCAACATCAAAGGATGGGATTGTGCCCCGCCACATAAACTAACCCTGGCGTCCCGGGATGGCTCTCCCTGCCCGCCAACATCTATCAAACCCATTGGCTCCTCACTAGCCGCCAAACCTTCCGGAATTGCGGCCACCCCATCCCTTGGGCTCAGAAATTTTAAACGCATCCCCTCCCGCCGGACCGGACAGATCTCGCCTTCCGCCAACCTTAAATCATATCTGCGCTGCTGGTCGTGACCTAAAAAAGTGCTGTCCATCTCCGCCAAAATTTCGTCGCCAACACATAACGGGATTTCAACATCCCTTGCTCCCTGCCTAACCACCAAACTGTGCTGCAAACCGCCGGCATAATTTTCGCGCAATTCACACCCAAGCAATCCATCGCGCAAGGCTCCAATATCAATCCATAGGCCTCTTCCTTCACGATTAACTGAAGAAGGTCCTACTTTGCCCCAGTGGCGGGTACCAACCGCAAATTTTGGATCAAGCCGTGCGCCAGATGCCCCGCCGGTTCTTGCGGGACCCATTGGTCGGCCTCCCTGTGTGCCGCCACCCCCGGTAGGAACTCCCGGTACACGTATGCTCATATCAAAAACACCTTATTTATATATTTATTCATCTTTGCTTTTCCTTATCGCCATCTTGCAAGAAAAATTGCAGAATTAGGGGGTGTTTTTTTCTGCCTCTGCCGGCAAAACCGGCAAACCGTCCTTAAAAGCTAAACGCGCCACCGCCAAACTCCACGCCTCATTCATTCTCACCGCTTCCCAATTTTCCTGTACCCCATACAACCGCTTGCGGCAATTATAAATACTTACGTGAAAGGGGTTAATCCGTTCGGCAAAAGTCAAAAGCATAAATAAATAAGAAATTTCTCTTTTGCTGACTTTTCGTTGCTCGATATGACGCGAACCGCGGGCCACAACTAAAAGCAAATATGAAGCAATAAACAAATATAAACTGCCGTACATATCCAGACAGCCAGTGTGCGGGGCACTATCAATAAAGCATTGACTTGCCCCATCTGTCTCCTGTCGATCAAACAAGATTCTTCCTCCTCGATGATCTTCTAAATATCCCAAACTGTGTATCTCTCCTTTAAACCAATGCATTTCTCCGCCGGTCCAGGCGTAACCTAATTCATGGCCTGCCTGCATCATCAATGCTGAAAACAAAAGGCCTCCAAAAAGACAATTTACGGCCGGCTGCCAACTACCGCCCTTTTCTAGCGCAGAAAATCTTCTCCTTAAATTTCCCTCAAATATGTCAATCGCCTGCATGGGGCAAGAGTCCTTTACAAATCCCAAAAGCGGAATCAGTGTTTCGCCAAACGATTTAAGGTCACTTAACTCTGCCGCCAAGGCTAAGGCAGGAAGCACCACACTAACCCCAGAATGAAAAGTCGATATTCTGCTGATAACAGCTTCCGCGGCCCGTTCCTGCGCTAAAGATAGTAAAACAACTAAGGAGCTATTTACTGTGCCAATGTGCCTCTCCATTTCTGGCGCCCAATCTAATAATTCGCCCAAATCACCCTCTACCAGTTGCCGATGACAGCGCAAATAATCCAACGTCCCTTCCAAAGGCACACCAGCCGGCACATGTCGGCTGCCATACAATGCCGGAATCCGCCGTGCCGCGGGAGGCAAGTCATATAATCTTGGCGGAGTGCTTTCAACTTGAGTTGAAGGCACAAGTAAAATCCGCCCCATTCTTTCTGTCAGCATGCTCATATATTTTTATCGACAAAAGCATCAATAAATTTCGTTTTTTTAGCTTCAGTAAACAAGTTTGTCAATAAAGCGATGGGAACAAAAACCTTGACAAAACCATTTACAACTTTTATGCTATCTACATTGACATGGTTAGATACACTATAAAAATCATTAAGCAACAGCCGGTTTATACCATCAGCGTGGCCGCCGAAATCATTGGCTGCCACCCCCGGACCCTGCGCATCTACGAAGAGGAAGGCCTGGTCCATCCCTCCCGTACCCGCACCAATATCCGGCGCTACTCACAGGAAAACATCGAACAAATTCAAAATATCTGTCGACTAATGGAAGCGATGAGTTTAAACTTGGCAGGGGTAAAAGCATTACAGTTACTGGCAAAAAAAGTTCATTTAGACATGGATGATATTTTTGAAAAATTATTGGGCCATTAGGAGGTAAAAACATGTTATGTGATGAATGCAAAAAAAACCCGGCGTCGGTACACGTCACCAAAATTGTCAACGGGCGCAAAATCGCCAAGCATTTGTGTTCCAGTTGTGCCGCAAAATTGGGGTTTATCCCGCCGGAAGACATGACTTTCCCCGGTTTTTTTGATTTTCCGGATATTTTTGCCTCCGTCTTCAAGCGGCGGCAGTCCGATCGCATTTTTGATTATTTTTCGGAAGACGCGTCGCACGTTATTACGCTGGCCAGCGAAGAAGCCAAGCGCCTGTCACACGATCATTTGCGCACCGAGCACATTTTACTGGGGTTACTGAAGCAGGAAGGCATTGCCGCCAACGTCTTAAAAGCTCTGGGGGTTGACCTGGTCAGTTTATTTTCCGACGTTGAAACACTGATTGGCCATGGAGAAAAAACACCGCAGGAAATTACTTTGTCCCCACGCGCCAAAAAGGTACTCGAACTGTCTTACAATGTAGCGCGCGAATTAGGTTTTAACTACGTCGGTCCCGAACATCTTTTACTGGGAATTTTGCGTGAAGGCGAATCCCTGGCCGCACAGGCCATCCATAAAAGAAAAGTAAATTTTGACAAAGCCGTGCGCGAGGTCTTAAACGAAGCCACCAAGGCCCAGGGCGAAGAAGCCGGCGGCGGAGAAGCCCAGGGCCCCGAAGAATACGGCGGCGAAGAAGAATTCCCAATGGAAGGCATGCCGGGCGGCGGATTTTTTGCTTTTCCGGGGATGCAACAAATGCAGGCCCCACCCCGCAAACCCGCGCTCACCTCGTTTGGCAAAGACCTGACCGCGCTGGCGCGCGAAAACAAATTGGACCCGGTCATCGGCCGGCAAAAAGAAATTGACCGCGTGATCCGGATTTTATCGCGCCGCACCAAAAATAACCCCGCCTTGATCGGCGACCCGGGCGTGGGCAAAACCGCAATTGTCGAAGGGCTGGCCAATAAAATCGTAAAAGGTGAAGTGCCCGAAATTATAAAAGACAAACAGGTCATTGCGCTGGATTTGGCCGGCATGGTGGCAGGGACCAAGTACCGCGGCGAGTTTGAAGCGCGCGTAAAAAAAATGCTGGACGAAATCATTTCTAAATCGCGCCAGATTATTTTATTCATTGACGAATTGCACACGTTAGTGGGAGCCGGCGGAGCCGAAGGCGCCATTGACGCCGCCAACATTTTAAAACCGGCGCTGGCCAGAGGTGACTTGCAGGTAATTGGCGCCACCACGGTTGACGAATACCGCAAATACGTGGAAAAAGACCCGGCGCTGGAGCGACGCTTCCAACCGCTATTGGTCGCGGAACCATCGGTGGAAGAAACGATCGAAATTTTAAAAGGCGTCAAAGACCGGTACGAAAGCCACCATCACGTAAAAATTCCCGATGCAGCCATCATTGCCGCCGCCACTCTATCCGACCGCTACATTACCGACCGGTTTTTGCCGGACAAGGCCATCGATTGCATTGACGAAGCCGCGGCCAAAGTCCGCCTGCGCTTATTGTCCCCAAACCAGGAAGTCCGCACCATGCAAAAAGAACTGGTAAAAGCGCGCAAAGAAAAAGAAACCGCACTGGCCAGCCAGCATTACGAGCAAGCCGCCAAAGTCAGAGACAAAATCATCGAAATTGAAAAACAATTAAAAGAAACTGAAGCCCAGTGGAAAACCGAAAAGGGCGGCGGGGTAGCCGCGGTTACCGAAGATGACATTGCCGAAGTAGTTTCGGATTGGACCGGCATTCCGGTCATCAAGCTTTCCGAAGCCGAGACCGAAAAACTGGTGCACATGGAAGAAACCCTGCACAAACGCATCATCGGACAAGATGATGCTATTTCCGCTATCTCACAGGCCATCCGGAGAGGGCGCGCGGGATTAAAGCCGCCGGATAAACCCGTTGGCTCTTTTATTTTTGCGGGGCCCACCGGCGTCGGCAAAACCGAAGTGGCACGGCGGCTGGCCGAATTCATGTTTGGCACGCAGGAGGCCTTGATCCGGCTCGATATGTCTGAGTACATGGAAAAGCATACCGTTTCGCGCTTAATCGGAGCGCCTCCGGGCTACGTGGGCTACGAAGAAGGCGGCCGGCTTACTGAAGCGGTGCGCCGCAAACCCTATTCGGTAATCTTATTTGACGAAATCGAAAAAGCGCATCCGGATATTTTTAATGTGCTATTGCAAATTTTAGACGACGGCCGCCTCACCGACAGTAAAGGCCGCGTGGTGGATTTTAAAAATACCATCATCATTATGACTACCAATATTGGCCAAAGCTTAATCCACGGCCAGGGCGGCCCGATTGGTTTTATCTCTGCCAAAGATGAAGAAGCCACCTACGAAAAAATGAAAGACCACGTGCTGGATGAGGCCAAAACCGTTTTCCGTCCCGAATTTTTAAACCGGGTGGACGAAATCATCGTTTTCCATCCGCTCACCAAAGAGCAATTGACCCGGATTGTCGACATACTCTTAAGCGACGTGATCAAGCAAATCGCCGGCAAAAACATGTCGCTGGCGGTTGACCCCGCCGCCAAAGACATTATTGTCACTACCGGCTATGATCCCAAGTTTGGCGCCCGACCCTTGCGCCGCGCCATCCAACAATTAATTGAAAACCCGCTTTCCAACCAAATTTTGGAAGGCAAGTTTAAAGAAGGCGATGGGGTCCTGGCCAAGGGATTAGACGGCAAAATTGTTTTTGAAAAAACCCAGCTGGACATAAAGCAAACGGCGCCTGCCACAGAAGAGAAGAAAAGCTCGACCAAAAAAAACAAAGAAGAAATCAAGGAAGAACCGGAAACTTCGGGCGAGCAAAAAGGCAGTGGGAAAAAGAAGACGCGGTAAGAGCAAAAATTGCACTTGGGAAACTATCTTTTATTTGCTAAGATTTTGCTATGCCCGACAACAACACACCCCAAAGCTATTTACCCCAAACCATTGAACCAAAATGGCAAAAATCCTGGGAAGCAGCCGGATCGGCCGGCCCCGTCCCCGCGCGCAAATTCTATGATCTCGTTATGTTTCCCTATCCCTCCGGCAACATCCACATGGGGCACGTGCGCAACTACGCTATCGGCGATGTGATCGCACGCTTCAAAAGGATGAACGGGTTTGCCGTATTGCACCCCATCGGCTGGGACGCATTTGGCATGCCCGCCGAAAACGCCGCCATCAAACATGCCTCCCACCCCGCCGACTGGACCGAAAAATGTATTGCCCGCATGACCGAACAACTAAAACGCCTGGGGCTAAGCTACGACTGGGATCGCGAAGTTACTACCTGCAAGGAAGATTATTACAAATGGACTCAATGGATGTTTTTATTGATGTACGAGCGCGGCCTGGCTTATCGCAAAAAAGCTTTTGTCAATTGGTGCCCAAAATGTAAAACCGTATTGGCCAACGAACAGGTGGTTAAAGACGACCGCTGTTGGCGCTGTGATACCAAGGTTGACGAAAAAGAACTGGAGCAATGGTTTTTTAAGATTACTGCTTACGCCGAACGGCTGTTAAATGATATTGAAAAACTTTCCGGCTGGCCCGAACCGGTAAAAATTATGCAGAGGAATTGGATTGGGAAGTCGGAGGGAGTAGAGATAAAATTCCAAATTAAAAATCCCAACAAGGAACTATTAATATATACAACCCGCCCGGATACTTTGTTTGGGGTGACGTATATGGTTCTGGCGCCGGAGCATCCGATGGCAATTGAACTATCGAAAGGAGCACCGCAGG
>JBAZQH010000024.1:0-18146 GCA_041645285.1 Candidatus Margulisiibacteriota bacterium
CGGTGCCCTGCATGTTTAGTCCGGCATTATTTAAGTTTTCGGCAACCAAACTGATGGTCAGGTTATCGCCGATATCGTAGGTTGTGCCTAAATCAATTCGCAAAGCCGAGCCGCTGTAAGTGCCTTTGTATTGGGTGTCGGCCACAATCTCGCCTTGCGGGATGTTGATCGTGGTTTCGGTATAACCGTTGGCCGTGCCGTAGAGGTTCTCATTACTTGCCCAGTTTGCTACCGCGGCCTCGTCGCTGATGTCGACGTTGGGCGAGTAAAAGGAGGCGTCGCCGTAATCGGTGTCAATTAATGTTTGGATCACATTATTGACGGTGGCGGTGGCCGAAATTGGGATTACATTGATGCCCCATGATACTGGGCCGGTTTTGGAGGCCGCGGAAAATATGATTTCCGAATTAATGGAAAAACTGTTGACCAGTTCAGAATAAACGGTGGCGGCGGCAGTAGCGTTTTGGGTTAAAAATCCTCCCCAGAGAGAGGAGGCGGTGGTATAGCTGAAACCTTCCCGTGAAATAGTGAGGATGCCATTGCTGGCAAAGGACATGCCGGTGTCTTGGTAATTGTTGATGCCGTAGAGATTTAAGCTGTATTTGGAAGCGGCCGGCGCCTGGCCCACGATGTTTACGTCCATGGCGGTATTGCCCAGGGTGGTGATGCCCAGTGTCAGGTAATCGTTGATTTTTATGGCCTGGCCGAAGGTTACATCCAGCCCTTCGGTGTCGCTGCGCAAACGGCTGATGACATCCTGCGTGGTGGGTGTATTAAGATCGGTGTGGCGATAGTACAGATAAGCCGTAAAACCACTGTCTGCGGCGCCGACCTCAAATTCCTGTTCTTCAACCTGTGAAGTGGAACTGCAGGCATTACTTTGTTGCTTTTGGTTTAAGATGACCAGCGCTTCGCCGGTTTCAATCCGGGTCAGACCGGCCGGGTTCCACAAAATGGTGCTTAAGCCGGCGGCCACGCACGAGTGCAAAGTGCCGTAGCCAACGTAAGGGTCGTTGATAGCAGGATACGTCAGGCGTAAATTGATATATGGGTAATTCACAACGGCAAAAGCGGGGATCAGCCAAGATGAAAATAAAACAAAAATCAATCCAACCCGAAAGAAAAATTTAATCCAGGGTGATACTTTCATCGCTTGCTGGAATTATAGTTTTATTGTGAGAGGATTGTCAATTTGTAAATTATGCGGTGGCCGCCAGCCCTGCATGCTATAATTTTTTCACTTATGCCAAAATTTAAACTCACCGCAAACTTTAAACCCGCCGGTGACCAACCGCAAGCCATTAAAGGATTAGGTGAAGGAATAGGAAAAGGATACAAGGAACAAACGTTGCTGGGTGTAACGGGTTCGGGCAAAACATTTTCCATGGCAGCCGTTATCCAAAAAGTTCAGAGGCCCACATTGGTTATTTCCCCCAACAAAACCCTGGCCGCCCAGCTCTGCCAGGAATTCCGCACTTTTTTCCCGGAAAACGCGGTGGAATATTTTGTTTCCTACTATGATTATTACCAGCCCGAGGCCTACGTGCCGCAAACCGACACTTACATTGAAAAAGATGCCAAAATCAACGATGAAATTGACCGCTTGCGCCACTCGTGCACGATGTCGCTTTTGCAGAGAAAAGACGTAATTGTGGTGGCATCGGTTTCATGTATCTATGGGTTGGGCACGCCCGAAAATTATTTGGAAGCCATGGTCCAGTTGTCGATTGGCGAAAAAATTGACCGCGATGAAATTATTAAACGGCTGGTTTCCATAAAATATGTCCGCAACGATTTTGAGCTAGGCAGGGGCAGGTTTAGGGTGAGGGGGGAGTCAATTGAAATTCAGCCCGCGTACGAATCAAAAATTTTCCGCATTGAATTGGATGAAGATCGAATTACCAAGATTTACGAAATGGATTTGGTGTCCGGTGAAGTTATGGGAAAAAGGGATACATTATATGTTTATCCGGCCACGCACTACGTTACGTTTAAGGATCGTCTGGAAAATGGGATCAAATCAATCCAAGCCGAGCTGGCCGCGCGCCTGGCGGTCTTGAAAAAAGAAAATAAGCTGGTGGAGGCCCAGCGGCTGGAGTCGCGCACCAAATATGACCTGGAAATGATTGCCGAAATGGGTTATTGCAACGGCATTGAAAATTACTCGCGGCACTTTGACGGTCGATCGCCGGGTGAGCCGCCCGCCACTTTGCTGGATTATTTTCCGGATAATTTTCTGATGTTTATTGATGAGTCGCACGTGACCGTGCCGCAAATTGGCGGGATGTACGCCGGCGATCAGGCCAGAAAGAAAGTGCTGATTGATTTTGGTTTTCGCCTGCCTTCAGCCTTCGATAATCGTCCGCTGAATTTCAAGGAATTTGAGAAAAAAGTAAAACAAGTAATTTACGTTTCGGCCACCCCGGCGGACTTTGAATTGCGGCGCAGTAAATTTATTGCAGAACAAATTATTCGCCCCACCGGTTTAATTGATCCGGCAGTAATTATTAAGCCGAGCAAAGGGCAGATGGATGATTTGTTCGCGCGCATTACGGATCGTACCGCGCGCGGTGAGAGGGTCTTGGTTACTACGTTGACCAAAAAAATGGCGGAAGCCCTGGCCGAATATTTAGACGACAAAGGCGTCAAGGTCAGGTATTTGCACTCTGATATTGATACGCTGGAGCGGATATCAATTTTGCGTGGCTTGCGCCTGGGTGAATTTGACGTTTTGGTGGGGATTAATTTATTGAGAGAAGGCTTGGATTTGCCGGAGGTTTCGCTGGTAGCAATTTTAGACGCAGACAAAGAAGGATTTTTGCGCTCCGAAACTTCACTGATCCAAACCATTGGTCGTGCGGCGCGCAACGTTAACGGACAGGTGGTTTTGTATGCCGATCAGCTTACCGGTTCGATCCAGCGCGCAGTTAAAGAAACCGACCGCCGGCGCAAATTGCAAGTTGATTATAATTGGAAGCATAACATCACGCCGCAAACCATTGTGAAGGAAATCAAAGATATCAAGCAGCAATTGGAAGAGTTGGACAAAAAAGAAGTCAGCGCACTGAAAGAAATTATTCCTAAAGGCGAAGTGCCCGCTATTATTGCGGGGTTAGAAGAAGATATGCGCTCGGCCGCGATTGCGCTGGAATTTGAGCGCGCGGCAAAAATCAGGGATAAAATTAAAGAGTTGAAGAAGGTGTTTGGGATGTAAGGGCCTGCCTGTTTTTCTTTCTCGTTGATAGGTTGCTGGTAAATAATTCCTCTTCTTAAACGCAAGGTTTTTTGGTAAAATCAAGCATACGCTCCCAAAAAGCGGCGCCGACAATAATTTAACCAGGAGAGTGCACTTATGACAAACTTTGGCAATCTACTAACCGCAATGGTAACCCCGTTCAAGAAGGATTTATCCGTTGACTTTTGCATGGCCGAAAAGCTGGCGGTATATCTGGCAAAGAACGGATCTGACGGCATTGTGGTGCATGGTACCACCGGCGAATCACCAACCTTAACCCACGAAGAAGAATTTGACCTGTATAATGTGGTTTTGCGGGCGGTTAAAGGAAAAGCAAAAGTAATTGCCGGAACAGGTTCTAATTCAACTGCGACCACAATCGCCATGACCAAAAAAGCCGAAAAGCTGGGCGTGGATGGGGCGATGATTGTTGTGCCGTATTACAACAAGCCCAGCCAGGAAGGTTTGCTGGCGCATTTTAAGGCGGTGGCGCAATCCACCCGTTTGCCTTTGATTATTTATAATATCCCGGGGCGGACGGGTGTAAATATGCTGCCGGAAACCGTGGCCAAATTGGCGCAAGTTAAAAACTTTGTAATGCTCAAGGATGCGGCGGGGAATTTGGATCAAACTGCCGCCACACGCGCGCTGACTCCGAAAAACTTTCGGATTTTATCCGGCGACGACAGCTTGACACTGCCGATGATGGCAGTGGGGGCGGAAGGAATTATCAGTGTGGCTTCGCATATTGCCGGGAAAGAAATCAAGGCGATGGTATCGGCATTTTTAAAGGGCCAGGTTACCCAAGCGCAAAAATTGTATTTCAAGCTTTTGCCGTTGTTTAAGGTCTTGTTTATTACTACCAACCCGGTGCCGGTCAAGGCGGCGCTGGAAATGGTGGGGATGCCGGTAGGCGGCGTGCGGCTGCCGCTGGTACCGGCGACAGATATAGAAAAGCAAAAGATTAAAAAAGTGTTGATCGCATTAGGCAAGGTTTGAGGCCAGTTACAAGCTAAAAAACATGTCATCAAAAAGCAAACACAAATTATTGCTTCATACTTGCTGTGCTCCTTGTACAACCTTTGTTTATCCCGAATTAGTTAAAAAGGATCTTGAGATTACCGGTTATTTTTATAATCCCAATGTCCATCCGTATAAAGAATTTGAAAAACGGCTGGAAACCCTAAAAATTTATGCCTCCCTTTCCAAATTGCCGATGGTTTATAATGAAGCGTATGACCTGGAAGACCATTTGCGCCTTACCATGGGCAAGGGCGCATCCGAGCGCTGTCTAGAATGTTATAAATTAAGGTTATACACTGTGGCCGCGTATGCCCGCGCCAAGGGCTTTGATTATTTTTCTACTACACTGCTGATCAGCCCCCATCAAAACCATGCGGCCATTATCCAGGCCGGCATGGAAATCAGCCGTTTGCACGGGGTCCCTTTTTATTATGAGGACCTGCGCCGTGGCTTCCAGACCTCACACCAGCTGGCCAAGGAAATGAAGTTATATCTGCAAAATTACTGCGGGTGTGTTTTTAGTGAAAAAGAAAGATTTGCAAGAGCGGTCGAGAATAGTTATACTGCTTAAAAAATATGGCAAAACTTTTAGATTTATTAAGAAGTAAACCGTTGACTTTAATTGTCAGCTTGCCGGAAACGTCTTTGGAGTTTGCCCAGGCGGCCGCCGGTGGCGGGGCCGACGCCCTCAATCTTGACTGTGATTCTTTTGGGACATATTTAAAAGATAAAATAGTCATCGGCCAGATTGTGAAAACCATTTCCGTTCCCTGCGGCATTACTTTTGAATCCAGCCAGGGTTTGAACTCGGCGGAGATCAAAAAACTGGCGGCGGCCGGTGTTGATTTTATTGGGATGCCGATCGGCTCGGTGGTGGCGGCACTGGCCAAAGAAGCTAAAATCGCCGAGGTTTACGTTTTGGGAAAAGATTATACGATTGATGAGCTGATGAATATTGGGAAAAGCACGAAAATGATTTTGTCGGCCGCGGTAATCCGTAATTTTGATTTGGGGCGGGAGCTGAACGTAGGTGACTTGCAAAATTATATCGGCATGGCCACTTCCACGGATATCCCGATTATTGTCCCTACCCAGAAAAAAATCCATTTTTCCGAAGTTTCCATCCTCAGTGATACCGGAGTCAAGGGGTTGGAGCTGACCGCGCAAGTTTTAGGTAAGACCTTAAAAACTATGCAAAAGGCAATCCGCGAATTTCGCCTGGCGGTTGATGATTTAGGAGAAGAATGAACTGCCGCGCGATGCATGGTTTTTTCCAATTCCGCTTTGTTCGGTTGCTGTTTTTTTCTGTCGTATTTTTCATCTTTTCTGTATCAGTTTTTGCGGCCGCGCCTCAACCTGCCGATAATTTTTCTTTTTTGGTTTTTGGCGACAACCGTGACGGGGATGAGGTTTATTTGGAGTTGATTAACAAAGTAAATACTGAAGAAAATATTGCTTTTGTGGTGCACGTGGGGGATTTTGTAGCGCTGGGGAAAGCCAGCGAATACAAACAATACCTGAAGCTGGAAGCCGGGTTAAAGCACAAAGTTTACCATGTGATGGGCAACCACGATGCGGTGTACGGCGGTTGGCAGCGGTTTAATCAGTATTTTGGAAACGCCGCTTACAGCTTTGATTATCAAAACTCGCATTTTATCGTTGTGGATAATTCGTTTGACCGCCGTTTAACCGCAGCACAGCTTGACTGGCTCCAAAAAGATTTGTCGGCAACCCCTGCCAAAAATATCTTTGTCTTTTTGCACCGCCCGCTTTTTGATCCGGCCGGTTTAATGGCCAGCCATGTCATGGAGTCCCAGACCAAAGCCGACCGTTTGCGTCGTCTGTTTGAAAAACATAAAGTTACCGCCGTTTTTGCCGGGCACATCCATGGTTTTGAAAAAACACAACTGAGCGGTGTGACTTATATCATTACGGGTGGGGCCGGTTCGCCGCTGTATTTGCCGCAGTTTATGGGGGGATATTTCCATTATGTACGGGTAACGGTGCGCGGAGACCGCGTTGATTACGCAGTGAAAAGAGTTTATGATTAAATTATGCTTGATCAGGAAAAACATAAAGGATTAATTGGCCAGCGCAACCGCCTGGTCTTTGCTTTTTTGGAGCTGTCCGGCGACCGGATTTTCCAGCGGCTTCCAGAAGAGAAAAAAATGGCATTAGTCCAGGCCGCACTGGAAATTGGCGAAGGTGCGGCGGCTTGGGTGAGGGCGGAGTGCGGCCAGGATGACCCGCGGCGCATTGCCGAACATTTTGGTCTGAAAATTTTTGGTGAAGACAAAGGGGTGGGGGCGCAGGGGATGAAACGCAGTGAGTACCGGCCCGAAAAATCTACAATTGTGATTTTTAGGGATACACTGGAACGTTTGATGGGGAAAGTGGCGGCCAAAGACCTGTCCGATTGCCTGCTGCGTTTTTTAGTGGCGCACGAGCTTTTCCATCATTTGGAAAAGATTAAAATCGGCCCGGTTGCGGAAAAATTCAAAATTGTTACCTGGCGCTTTTTGCGCTGGGAGCGCCAGCGGACTATCCCCAAATTAAGCGACGTGGCCGCCCAGGCCTTTACCCAAAGTTTGTTGTCGCTGGATTTTTCTCCGCTGGTTTTTGACTACCTGACTTACATCCTTTATGCCGATTTGAAGAAATGATATAATGACCCGGTTTTCAATTTTTGATTTAGAGTAAAAGGATTTTTTTCATGCCGGCTGACTTACATATCCATACCACCTGTTCGGACGGAACTTATACCCCCGAACAGATTGTAAAAGTAGCCAAAAAAGTGGGCTTGACCACGGTCGCGATTACCGACCACGACACCACGGCGGGCGTGGCACCGGCGCTGTCAGCGGGCGCGGCTTTGGGCGTGACAGTAATTCCGGGAGTTGAATTGACTACCCGCCTGGATGATATGGAACTCCATCTGCTGGGGTATTATATTGATTTTGCAAACGAGGAATTTCAGTCCGTCCTGCAAAAGCTGAAAGATGCGCGCCGGGAACGGATTTCTTTGATGTGTGACAAGCTAAAAAATTTGGGCGTCAACATTAAAGCCCGGGAGGTTATGCGGGAAGCCAAAAACGAATGTCCCGGGCGCCCGCACGTGGCCCGCGTTTTGGTAAAGTTTGGGTTTTGTAACGATTTGCGTGAAGCGTTCCAAAAGTATTTGGCAACCGGCGGCCCGGCCTATGTAGAGCATTATAAGCTAACGCCAAAAGAGGCAATTGCATTGGTCCGTAAAGTTGGTGGCATTCCGGTCTTGGGTCACCCGGCGGGGATTGTCCTGAATAATATGGTTCAAAAGATTGCGGAAAAAATTCCGCATTTGGCGGCAGAGGGGTTGTTGGGTATCGAGGCCTTTTATCCCGTGCACAGCGCTACCCAAACCAAGGAGTATGTGGCGATGGCCGAAAAATATGGTTTGCTGGTTACCGGGGGATCGGACTTTCACGGTGAAGGTGGGGTGCGCAAAGTAATTTTTGGAGAGTTTGCGCTTGATGATAATTATGTGGATGCGCTCCGGAAAATTAAAAAAGATTTGGGATAAGGGATAAGCACTGTGCGCTAAGGGATAATTAAAATGCATAAAAATCTTTTACATTATACATATGCTGAAATTAATTTAGCGGCAATTGGCCACAATATCAAAGAGGTAAAAAAGCTGCTTTTACCGGGTACCAAGTTTATGGCGGTGGTAAAAGCCAATGCCTACGGTCACGGCGCACTGGAGGTTTCGACCCAGGCGCTAAAAAGCGGAGCGGATATTTTGGCGGTGGCTTCGGTAAAAGAAGCATTGGAATTGCGTGACGGCGGAATTTCTGCTCCGGTATTGGTCTTGAGTGAAACCTCTCCGGATTTGGTTGACTATCTGGTAGAGGAAGACCTGACCCAGACCATTTATACCCGCCGGTTGGCGGAAGCGCTTTCCCGCGCCGCTTCCCGAAAAGGTAAAAAAGCCAAAGTACACATTAAGGTAGATACCGGGATGGGGCGGGTAGGAGTCGATCCCAAAGAAGCCGCCGAACTCATCGGCTATGTCAAACAGTTGGACGGGATTGAGCTGGAAGGTATTTTCACGCACCTGGCGCTGGCGGATGATGCCGAAAATGAATTTACCGATGAACAACTGGAGCGCTTTAGGGCCACCGTAGCTGCGTTGGAGAAAGGTGGCGTTAAGGTTCCGTATTTGCACGCGGCCAATTCTTCGGCCACGCTTTTTCACCATAAGGCGCACTTAGATATTGTAAGGATAGGGCTTTTAATGTACGGGTTGAAGCCCGAAACCGCTAAAACATTTGACATAAATTTGCAGCCGGCATTAGCTTTTAAGAGTAAAGTTTTATATTTGAAGCGGGTTGCGGCGGGGACACCGCTTTCTTACGGCTCCACCTATGTTACCGATCGTGAAACCCAAATTGCCACGGTTCCGGTGGGGTATGCCGACGGATATTCCCGCGCGTTAAGTAATAAGGCCTCGGTATTGATCCGCGGGAAACGTTACCCTGTGGTGGGGCGCGTTTGCATGGACCTGACGCTGGTTAACGTGTTTGACGACAATATCCAGGTTGAGGACGAAGTGGTATTGATTGGGCGGCAGGGAACGGAAGAAATTACGGCCACCGAGCTGGCGCTGTTGGAAAACACGGTTAATTACGAAATTGTTTGCAGTATTGGCAAAAGGGTGCCGAGGGTTTACTTGTCAGCTTGAGAGCAATTGGTTCATTTCAGCAGTTTTATTAAAGATGTGATAAAATAATCGCTTCCATGACATACATTTCTTTATACCGTAAATATCGTTCGCAGGATTTTGATGGCTTGGTTGGACAAGAGCACATTGTGGTTTCTTTGAAAAACGCCATTGATGCTTCCCGTCTTTCGCACGCCTACCTTTTTTGCGGGCCGCGCGGCACCGGCAAGACCAGCTTAGCGCGTATTTTTGCCAAAGGGCTCAATTGCCAAAGCAGCCCGGCCCCCACGTCTCATCCCTGCGGGACTTGCGGCAACTGTCAAAAAATTCGCGACGGCCACAGCGCGGACGTGATTGAAATTGATGCGGCGTCAAATCGCGGCATCGACGAAATCCGCGACCTGCGCGAAAAAATCCGGTTCCAGCCGCTGGAGTCGCGTTTTAAAGTTTATATTATTGATGAAGTGCACATGTTGACCACCGAGGCCTTTAACGCGCTCTTGAAAACATTGGAAGAACCGCCGGCGCATGCCGTTTTTGTGCTGGCAACCACGGCCGTTCAAAAAGTTCCCGCCACTATCATTTCCCGTTGCCAGCGCCTTGATTTTGGCCGCATCCCGTTTGCCAAAATCCGGGACCATCTCCAAAAAATCTGCGGCCAGGAAGGTTTTGCCATTGATGCCGACGCGCTGGCGATGGTGGTTAACTACGGTGACGGCTCGATGCGCGACGCCCTTTCTTTGCTTGACCAGTTGATGTCGTTTTGCGGAAAAAAAATCACCGCGGAGGATGTGGTGGTGCTGTTGGGGACGGCGGATGATACATTATTATTTGACCTGGTGGATGCTCTGGCGCAAAAAAACTTTGTTCGGGTCTTTGCCCTATTGGATAAGGCGGCAGATATTGGGGTTAGTGTCGCCCAACTTACGGCCAGCCTCATCCAGCATTTTCGCTATCTCATGTTTGCGCTGGCGCAAAGCATGGACGGCCTGGACCTTTCGATTGAAAAAAGCGAAAAAATACAAGCGCAGGCGCGCCAATTTAACTTGGAGCAGGTTAAGTCAACGTTAAAGATAATGGCGCAGGCCGATCTGGATATGCGCTGGCAAAGTTTTGGCCGGGTGGTTCTGGAAGTGGCGCTGATGGATATTATGGATGTTTTGCAAAAAGGTCAGAATGCAATTGCCAAAATGTACCAGAAAATTGAAATCCCTGACCGCGTACCGCAAAAAGAGGAGTTGGCCCTGACGGATATCGGGGCCGGCCCGGATACCCCGCAACCGGACACCTTAAAGTTAGTGCGGATGCATTGGAACGAAATATTAGATAATGTAAAGAGCCGCAGTTTGTTTTCGTATGTTTCTTTGCACGAAGGCGAACCCCTGGAAATCAATAAAAACGGCAAGCTAGTGGTGGCTTTCCGCAAGGGTTTCAGCTTCCATAAAAGCCGCTTGGACGAGCAATCCCAAAAACAGGTAGTGGAAGAAGCTATTGGCCAGGCCATTGGCCGGCCGTTGTTGATCGAAAGCATTGTAACCGACCGGTCGGAAAAAATCGGGGTAACCGGAAAACCGGTTTCGGTGGATAAGGTTAAGGAAATGTTTGGGGGCCGGGTGGTATCGTGATATAATTGCCCTGTTTTTTGGGAGGGATACAATGATTTTTGGAAATCTCGGTAAGATGGGAGAAATGTTAAAACAGGCCAAGGAAATGCAAAAGCAGATGGCCTCGATTACGGTTGAAAAAGAAGATGGCGGAATTAAAGTAAAAGTTTCCGGTGATATGGAAATCACTGCGGTTGAGATAGATTCGGCTTCTCTTCCTACAGATCCTCAGCGCCTGGCGGAAACCATCCGCCGGGTGGTGAACGGGGCTTTCAAAGAAGCAAAAATGGCGGCCGCCAAAAAGTTGGGGGGGATGGCTCCGGGGGCGGGGTTGCCGTGGTAAATTTGGAAAACGGCGCCTACGGCGGTTTTGAATATGCCGGAGCCCTGGGCCGTTTGATTAATGAATTCAAAAAAATGCCGGGGATTGGTCCCAAGTCAGCCCAGCGCCTGGCTTTTTATGTTTTAAGTATTCAAAAAAATGAGGCGGAGGTTCTTTCCCGCTCCATTTTGGAAGCCAAGGAGCAGATTAAAAACTGTTCCATTTGTTTTAATTTGACGGATTGCGATCCCTGTTTGATTTGCAAAGATGAGCGGCGGGATCAAACGTTGATTTGTGTGGTGGCCGAACCCAAGGATTTGATCGCGGTTGAAAAAACTAAAGAGTACCGGGGCGGTTACCATGTTTTGGGTGGGTTAATTTCCCCGTTGGATGGGATTGGCCCGGAAAACTTGCGGATCAAAGAACTGTTGCGCCGGATTGCTAAAGGTAATGTAACCGAAGTGGTGATGGCGTTTAGCCCCTCCGCCGAGGGTGAAGCCACGGTAATTTATTTGTCCCGTTTGCTTAAACCCCTGGGGGTAAAGCTGACCCGGATTGCTTACGGTTTGCCGGTGGGAGCGGACATGGATTTTGCGGACGAGGCCACGCTGACCAAAGCCTTTGAAGGAAGAAGGGAAGTTGCTTGATTAATAAGTTGAAAGAGTATGCTTTGACCTGGTGGGAAGTGGTTTCCGCACCCATTTTATTCTTTACGGTTATGGAGCCGGAGGATTGGCGGGGCCGACCGTTGGATTTTTTGCTGGTTTCTTCCTGGATTTTGTCCTTTTTTATTGCGGTCACCATTTTTGTGGTACAGATGATTCCGGTGGGGCAATACTTAATGGAAGGTTTGGCCGGGATTAAGTTTTTAATTGCTTTGCCGGTGGTGCTGGCGCTGGGGTTGATGTTTTCTGCCATCATTTTTATTATTCTGGGCGGGTTTGCGATGTTTTTTTCCTTTGGGGCTTTTTACTTGCTGGGTTGGGTTTTACACGTTATTTCCAAATATTTTAACGGTGAAAAATCGGCAGAGGATATGTTGCAAGCCGTTTTTTATTCTTCGGCGGTTATGCTCTTTTTTGTCGTGACGTTATTTTTAGCAATTTTGTCAAATTTTGGTTTTCTCTCGTTCGAAATTTTTCGGGTTGGGTTTGATGTGGTGCTTTATTTGTCATTGCTGTTTATTTATGGTTTATGGAGCATTCTGGTCCGCAAGGTGGGCGGGCATTCCAAGCCCCGCGCCTTTCTGCTGGCGGCGATCCCTTTTGTTTTTTGTTTACTTTTGGCCATAATTTTTGATTTAAAAGGGTTTGAAAAGATTCGCTCGATTTTAGGGATTTAAAAAATATTCAGGGGGGTTATAAAATGAAACGTCCCATGCATCCTTATGACGGTAACGGCGCGGCAGCGCAGGTCGCACACGCGACCAATGAAGTTATTGCAATCTATCCAATTACGCCTTCTTCCAATATGGGAGAAGCCGCTGACCTAAAGTCCGCCAAAGGCGAAAAAAATATCTGGGGTACAGTGCCAACCGTTGTGGAACTCCAATCCGAAGGCGGCGCTGCCGGCGCAGTCCACGGGGCTCTTTCCGCCGGATCTTTGGCGACCACCTTTACTTCTTCGCAAGGCCTGCTTCTGATGATTCCCAATATGTACAAAATTGCCGGGGAATTGACCCCTACGGTTTTTCATATTGCGGCGCGCTCTCTGGCTTGCCAGGCCCTTTGTATTTTTGGCGATCATTCTGATGTTATGGCAGTACGTCAAACCGGCTGGGCGCTGTTGGCGTCGGCCAGCGTGCAAGAAGCCATGGATTTTGCCTTGATTGCGCAAGCGGCTACCCTGGAATCACGCATCCCGTTTGTGCACTTTTTTGACGGATTTAGGACATCACACGAGATCCAAAAAATTGAAGAGCTGACCTTTGATGATATGCGCGCCATGCTGGATGACAAATTAATTGATGCACATCGCCGCCGGGCACTTTCTCCTGACCATCCCACCATCAAAGGTACTTCCCAAAACCCGGACGTCTGTTTTCAGGGCCGGGAAACGGTTAACCCGTTTTATGCCCCGTGTCTAACCATTACGCAAACTGCCATGGATAAATTTGCTAAACTGACTGGACGCCAATACCATTTGTTTGATTATGTCGGTGTACCGGATGCAGAGCGGGTGGTGGTGGCGATGGGGTCGGCGACAGAGGTGGTGCATGAAACGGTTAACCATTTAGTGAAAAACGGAGAAAAGGTTGGCTTGTTAATTGTCCGTCTTTATCGCCCGTTTGATGTAAAAGCTTTTGTCGCAGCCCTCCCCGCTACCGTTAAATCCATTGGGGTACTTGACCGGACCAAAGAACCTGGTTCGTTGGGCGAGCCGTTATACAAAGATGTCCGCACCGCCATTGGCGATGCCATGCACCAAAAATTGATCAATTTAAAAAATTATCCCGTAATTGTAGGCGGGCGTTATGGGTTGGGCTCGGCCGACTTTACTCCGGCAATGGTTAAAGCGGTATTTGATAACCTGACTTTAAGCCAGCCGAAAAACTTTTTTACGGTTGGGATCGTTGAAGATGTGACGGGCAGCAGCCTGGAAGTCGATCCTAGTTTTAATATTGTTGATCCGGATTGCCACCAGGCCATGTTTTATGGGTTGGGGTCAGACGGTACCGTTGGCGCCAACAAAAACACCATCAAGATTATCGGCGATAAAACTGATAACTATGCACAGGGCTATTTTGTTTATGATTCCAAAAAAGCCGGTACCGTAACCGTTTCCCACCTTCGTTTTGGCAAAAACCCGATCCATAGCCCGTACTTAATTTCCACGGCCGATTTCTTGGCCTGCCATAACTTCACCTTTTTGGAAAAGTATGACATGCTGAAAAATATCAAAGTTGGCGGAACTTTTTTGCTGACCTTGGAATACGGCAAGGATACGGTCTGGTCAAAATTGCCGGGACGCGTCCAAAAGCAGATTATTGACAAAAAATTAAAATTCTATGTGATTGATGCGGTAAAAATTGCGGAAGGCATCGGACTGGGGCCGCGGATCAATACGGTCATGCAGACTGCCTTCTTTAAAATTTCCAAAGTGATTGATGTGGAGATGGCTATCAATGCGGTCAAAGAGGCCATTAAAAAATCCTATGGCGGCAAAGGCGAAAAAGTAGTAGCCATGAATCTGGCGGCAGTTGAGCAGGCGTTGCTTGGCATACAAGAGGTGGTGATCCCGCCGAGCGTGACCAACCCGGTTTCCCCGATCAAACCGGTGGCCGACACCGCTCCGGAATTTGTCAAAGAGGTTACGGCGGTGATGTTGAGGGCCGAAGGGGAAAGCCTGAAAGTTTCACAGATGCCCGCCGACGGTACCTGGCCCACCGGTACCACGCAATATGAAAAACGCAATATTGCAGTCAACATTCCAGAATGGAATCCAGAGGCCTGTATCCAATGCGGAAAATGTTCGATGCTTTGCCCGCATGCGGCCATCCGTCCCAAGATGTACGCCGCGGACCTGCTGAAAAATGCGCCGGCAACTTTCAAGTCAACTGATCCCAAAGCGGTCAAAGGGGCAGAGGGAATGAAGTATTCACTGCAAGTTGCGCCGGAAGATTGTACCGGATGCGCTAATTGTGTTGAATATTGCCCGGTAAAAGACAAAGGTGCTATTAAAATGGTGCCCCAAACCCCCATCCGGCAGCAGGAAGCCAAGAATTATGAATTTTTCTTGGGTTTGCCGGAAACTCCGGCGGCCTTGTATACCCTTAATTCCATGAAAGGCAGCCAATTTGTCCGGCCGTTGTTTGAATATTCCGGTGCCTGTGCCGGCTGCGGCGAAACGCCGTACATTAAACTGCTGACCCAGTTATTTGGCGATCGCCTCTTGATTGGTAATGCGACGGGATGTTCTTCTATTTATGGCGGGAACCTGCCGACAACCCCTTATGCTAAACGTGCTGACGGGCGCGGCCCGGCCTGGAGCAATTCCCTGTTTGAAGACAATGCGGAATTTGCTTATGGCATGTGCTTGTCCGTTGACAAATTTAATGCGTATGCGCTGGAATTATTAGTTCAAGCCGCACAATGCCCAGATTGCGGCGGCGGCCTGAAAGGGCTGGCGGACGAAATTAAAGCCGCGCCGCAAACTAATTCGGTTGAAATTGAGCAGCAGCGTGCGCGGGTGGCCAAGTTAAAAGATGTCCTCAAATCCTGCAGTAGCGGTGTTTGTAAACAGCTGTATTCGGTTGCCGATTATCTGGTAAAAAAATCCATTTGGGCGCTGGGCGGCGATGGCTGGGCTTATGATATTGGGTTTGGCGGATTGGATCATGTCCTGGCTTCCGGCCGAAATGTAAATATTCTGGTACTGGATACCGAAGTTTACTCAAACACGGGTGGCCAGGCGTCTAAATCAACTCCGCTTGGAGCCGTCGCACCGTTTGCGGCGAGCGGCAAGCCGATTGCCAAAAAAGACCTTGGTCTCATGATGATGAGCTATGGATATGTATATGTGGCGCGCGTGGCGATGGGCTATGACCAAAACCAGGTGCTTAAGGCCTTCACCGAGGCCGAAGCCTATCCCGGCCCGTCAATTATCATTGCTTATTCGCACTGTATAAATCATGGGATCAACATGAACAAAGGATTTGTTGAACAGAAGAATGCGGTAGATTGCGGGGCCTTTATCACCTTCAGGTATAATCCCAGCTTGGTTGCGCAAGGCAAAAATCCGTTTCAACTCGATGCCAAAGAAGTTAAAATGACGTTTGCGGATTACGCCAACAACCAAAACCGTTTCCGCGTCCTAAAACAGCGCGATCCGGCGCACGCCGAAAAATTGATGCAGCTGGCGCAGAAAGACATTGATAACCGCGTCAGCTTCTATAAACAGCTGGCGGCCATGAATATAGTTTTTTAGGAGGTGGCCTATGAATAAAAAACAATTAGCCGCAAAAGTGGGCAAAGAGCTTAAGCTTAAAAAAGCTCAAGTTGAAAAAGTGCTGGATAAGACGCTGGAATTAATTACGGAAGATTTGAAGGGTGGTGGCGTCGTGCGCCTGGTGGGGTTTGGTAATTTTTTGGTGAGGGGTAGGGCGCCGCGAGTTGGCCGCAACCCCCGCAGCGGCGAAAAAATTGATATCCCGCCTACCAAGTCGCCGGCCTTTGTGCCTGGAATTAACTTAAAAAAAGCAATTAAAGGATAGCAAATTGTACTTTGTCGTGCCGTACCGGTAACTTTGCGCAAAATAAATTATGGCTAAAGATACAACCAAACCAGAAATCGAAAAACTGCTCAACATTCTTCCTCCTAAGATTTTGAAGGGTATTGCCGCACAAAAAGATGTCGCAAAATTAGTGGAAGTGGTGTTGGATTTGGGTTGCCTGCCGCAGGCGCGGTATGAAGAAAATTCCATTGATCTTTCGGATGTGCCGGTGACGCAAAGCGACATTGATTATGTGGTCAGTAAAGCCGGCATGTTTACGGCCGATAACCGGGCGGGGATCGAGCGGACACTCCATCGCATTTCGGCCATTCGCAACCGCACCGGAAAAATTGTGGGGTTGACTGCGCGGGTGGGGCGGGCGGTTTTTGGCACCCTCAATGCCATTGCGGACGTGGTTGAATCCGGGCAAAATATATTGTTTTTGGGGCCGCCGGGAATTGGCAAGACCACCAAACTGCGGGAAGCGGCGCGCGTCCTGAGTGATAAGTGCAAAAAGCGCGTCATTGTGATTGATACTTCCAACGAAATTGCCGGCGACGGCGATATCCCGCATCCGGCAATTGGCCGATCACGCAGGATGCAGGTGGCAACGCCTGACAAACAACACGCGGTGATGATTGAGGCGGTGGAAAACCACATGCCGCAGGTAATTATTGTTGACGAAATCGGCACCGAAGCCGAGGCCCTGGCGGCACGCACCATTGCCGAGCGCGGCGTACAGTTGATTGGCACGGCGCACGGCACCGCCCTGGAAAATATCTTAAGCAATCCCACTCTGTCGGACCTGGTGGGCGGCATCCAGACCGTAATTTTGTCCGACGAAGAAGCCAAGCGACGGCACACCCAAAAAGCGATTTTAGAGCGCAAGGCCCCGCCTACATTTGACAGCGCGGTAGAGATTAGGGCGCGCAATACTTTTGCCATTTATTTTGACGTGGCCTCGGCCATTGACAAGCTGCTGCGCAAAGAGGTTCCCAAACCCGAAATCCGCGTGGTGACGGATGCGGGAGAAGTTGAAGTAACCCAAAAGTATGCGTTTGAGATGTCGGATGTAGATTTATCGGCTGCTCCGCCGGCAGAGTTTTCCAAAGAGGCGGAGACCGTCAATATTTATCCGTTTGCCGTTAACGTTTCGCACCTGGAGGCCGCAATTGAAAGTTTGGGCGTGCCGGCATCCGTGGTGACTTCGGTTTCGGATGCCGACCTGGTATTGACCATAAAATCAAAAATGAAGCATGGGGAAAAAGTAGTACGCATGGCCGGCGAGCATAATATTCCGGTGCATGTCATCCGCAATAATGTCCCGTCCCAAATCCGGCGGTTTTTAAAATATTTCTTCAAAGTACAGGACGTTTCTTATGTGGAACAGGAAGAATTGGCGTTGACCGAAGTAGAAGAGGCCTGCCTGCGCGCGCAAAACGAAAAACGCCCAATTGATTTGTCCCCGCAAAATGCCTACGTTCGCCGCCTCCAGCACCAGGCCTGCCGCCGCAAGGGTTTCAAGTCCGAGTCCATTGGTCAGGAACCGCGGCGCAGAGTCAGAATTTATCCTTCGTAAAATTATATTAATGATTAGCGCTGTCAATAATATTAGAAGAGTCATTACTTACTCTTCTAATTTCTTTTTTGCCTTAGCAACCCTTTCTCGAGCTTCCCGAATATGAGGGTGATTATTCAATCCGGTTAATGGCGTTCCTGGTGGAACACAATCCGCAAGATTTCTCTGCGCGGCGTCATATTCGTTCCCTCTCTCTTGATAGACGGCTTCCGGGTCGCGCCGTGTTGGTAGAGCAGTCCTGCTATTTTGCCATTCATATCGTTCATATTCGTTCCTTCTCTTTTGATAGACGGCTTCCGGGTCGCGCCGTGTTGGTAGATTGGGAGGATTTGTCATGGTTGTTATTGGCATATGTAACAATGCCCGGCAACTCCGTGCAAGGTAACGCAAACCTCGATAAATTCCAATCGAAAAATAACCAACCCCTCCTAAAATTGATGAGACACCCACAAGCGTTCCGACAAGTGCTAAA
>JBAZQH010000025.1:0-17517 GCA_041645285.1 Candidatus Margulisiibacteriota bacterium
GAAATAAGATTGGATGCACGAAAAACTCCTAACGCTGCGCCATGGTGGTCGAAACTTTCATGACGGTTGCTGCGTTTTTTTATCTCTGCTCAAAATCAACATCACGACCAAGCCCGCCACTCCCAGATTAATAAACGTATCCGCAAAATTAAACACCGGCCAAAAGCGAAAATCAATAAAATCAACCACGTGGCCAAAGATCAGCCGGTCAATGAGGTTCCCCAGCGCGGCGCCAAAAATTGCGCCTAAAATCACCTGCAGCAATCGGTCGCGGGCACTGAAGCGGCAATGAAAATAAAATACCACCGCCAGCACCAGCACCCCCACCCCCAGTAAAAACCAGTTGGCGCCGCGCAATATCCCAAACGCCGCCCCCGTATTTTGCACATAAGTCAAATGCAGGACATTTTTTATGATCGGAATTGATTGGTTGGGATGGAGGGTGGCCGCCACCCAACGTTTCGAAATTTGGTCCAATAGAAAAATTAATATGGCCGGCACATAAAAGAAGATGTTCATTAAATTATTTTAACAGCGCTTTTCCTTCCGCCAAATACTGGTTGACCGTCGCCACTATTTGCGCAATGTGGTAGCCAATAAACGGCAGGTCAATCATTTTGGCCAGCAAATACAAAACCAGCGCCACCAAAAGCGACATCCCCACCGCCAGGCCAAAACCACGCGCAATCCCTGCCGCAAAGTTAAAAAAGATAAACTTAATAGGGTGCCTAAACATCCCCGCATATTCATGAAAGCTGGCCCGTTCCATATGCGCCGCCAGTTTCTCGATATTGTGGCTTAGCTTATGGATTAGCTTGGTTTCTTCTTCCGGCAAATTAGTTTCTTGCATATTTATCTCCTAAACCTTGGCCCGTATTTTAATTAAATCCCTACGTTCCTTCTTGCCACGATACCAGATATTTTACCTGGGCCGGCGTCAATTTATCAATTGCAATCCCCATCGATTTTAATTTTGCCGTCGCTACCCAATTTTCAATTTCGTCCGGGACGTCATAAACTTTGGGCATCAATTTTCTCTTGTTTTTAATCGCATATTCGGTGGCCAACGCCTGGGTCGAAAAGCTCATATCCATAACCGAAGCCGGGTGCCCTTCTGCCGCCCCCAGGTTGACCAGGCGCCCTTCCGCCAAAACGTTAACACTGCGCCCGTTTTGCAAAACGTACCGGTCCACAAAATTACGCACATTCTTGATTTCTTTTTTGGCCATTTTCTTCAGGCCCTTCAGGTCAAGCTCAATATCAAAATGGCCGGAATTGCAGACAATGGCACCATCTTTCATTTTACTAAAATGCTCGGGACGGATTACATGCATGTTCCCGGTCAACGTGCAGAATAAATCACCAATGGGGGCCGCCTCCGCCATGGTCATGACCCGAAAACCATCCATCGCCGCTTCAATGGCTTTGACCGGGTTAACTTCGGTCACAATGACATTTGATCCCATGCCTTTGCAGCGCATGGAAAACCCCTTTCCGCACCATCCATAGCCAGCCACTACAACGTTTTTGCCCGCTAACAGAAAATCGGTAGCGCGGATGATGCCGTCAACTGTACTCTGACCAGTGCCGTAGCGGTTATCGAAAAGGTTTTTGGTCAATGCATCATTCACCGCAAATACCGGAAATTTCAGCGCCCCGTCCCGCTCCATGGCTTTGAGGCGAATGACGCCGGTGGTGGTTTCTTCCATACTGCCGATAATTTGCGCGGCAATTTTGGGGTATTTGGAAGAAATTAACGTAACTAAGTCGCATCCATCATCCATCGTAACCACCGGAGAGTGTTCTACGGCCGCAACCAGATGCTTGTAATAAGTTTGGTTATCTTCACCTTTAATAGCATAAACCGAAATCCCATAATCTGCCACTAAAGACGCCGCCACATCATCCTGGGTGGAAAGCGGATTGGACGCGCACAAAACAATATCCGCCCCGCCGGCCTTAAGCGCCCGCACCAAATTGGCGGTCTCGGCGGTAACGTGTAGACACGCGCTCATTTTTTTACCCTTTAAAATTTGGTTTTTCGCAAACTTTTCTTTTACCTGGGACAAAACCGGCATATCATGCTCGGCCCACTCGATGCGCAATTTACCTTTTTTCGCTAACCCTTTATCTTTGATGTCGCACTTTACCATTGTTTTTATCCTTTCTTTTCGCGCACAAAATCTGTCCACCGATTTTAAAACTTGCCGCCCGCCACGGCCTTCACACATCTCTCACAAAGCTCTGGATGATCCGCATTCTCGCCAACACTTTCTCTAAAATTCCAGCAGCGAACGCATTTTTTGCCGGGGGCCTGGCGGACAACAAAACTCAGGCCTTTTATTTTTTCGGATTGAATCGCCGTCGGCGGTGCCGCCGCTTCTTCCAACAACACCACCTCGGAACAAATAAAAACCAATGACAGCATATTATATACGGATTTTAAAAATTTGTAAGTATTTTCGGCCGCATAGATTTCAACCTCGGCTTCAACTGATCCAGCGATCCCCTTGTTTTGGCGGGAGATTTCAAGTACGCGGTAGACCTCGGCGCGGATTTCGAGCAAACGATCCCAACGTTCTTCCAGCGCTTTATCAAAATATGCCTCCGGTACTTCCGGAAAAGCAGAAAGCAACACGCTGGGTTGCGGTTTTTCTGCCGGCGGCAAAGTTCCGGTCCGTGGCACCCGGTAGCGCAGTAAATCTTCCGACAAAAACGGCGTGATGGGGGCCAATAACCCAATTAATGCCGACAAGATAGTGTGCACGGCAAATTGCGCAGATTGGCGCGCGGCGGAATTTTTTGCGTCGCAGTACAGGCGATCTTTGGACAAATCGAGATAAAACGCACTCAAATCTTTGACGCAAAAATCGTAAACCGAGTGGTACACCACGTGGAATTCAAATTCGTCGTAGGCCGATTCAACCCTGGCAATCAACTTTGCCAAACGCAAAAGAATCCAGCGGTCAATTTCCAGAAGCGTGGCGGCTGATTGGGCCTCGGACGGCGGCACATAATCGCCAAGATTACTCAACAAAAATCGGCAGGTGTTGCGGATTTTGTTATAGGCGTCAAAAATCTGCTGCAAAATATTGTCCGACGCACTCATGTCATCGCGAAAATCAGCCGAGGCCACCCAGAGGCGCAAAACATCGGCGCCGTATTTTTTTACCACGGCTTGGGGGTTGACCACATTGCCCAGTGACTTACTCATCTTTTTGCCTTTTTCGTCCACCGTAAACCCGTGAGTCAATACCGCCTTATAGGGTGCAGTGCCAAACGCCGCCACTGCGGTTAACAGCGAGGTCTGGAACCAGCCGCGGTGCTGGTCGCTGCCCTCTAAATACAAATCTGCCGGCCAGTCGTATTGCGGATTATCTTTGATGACCGCAAAATGGCTGGCGCCGGATTCAAACCAGACGTCTAATATGTCGGTTTCTTTCTTGAATGCGGAGCCGCCGCAATCACAAGTTGTGCCCGCCGGCAAAATTTCAGCCGCCTCTTTGGCAAACCAGGCATTGCTCCCCTCCACCGCAAAAAGCTGGCGGATGGATTGGTTAAAAACTCCGGTGACGTGGACCTTGCCGCATTTTTTACAATAAAAAGCCGGGATCGGCACTCCCCAAGAACGCTGGCGCGAAATACACCAATCGGGGCGCGACTCCACCATGCCGCGGATGCGGTTTTCACCCCACCCCGGGAACCAATTAACTCCAGTAATCTGTTGCAGAGCACGGGCACGCAATTCATCTTTATCCACAGAAATAAACCATTGTTCGGTAGCGCGAAAAATCACCGGTTTTTTACACCGCCAGCAATGCGGGTACGGGTGTTTGATAAATTCCAGGCAAAGCAAACTGCCGTTTTCTTTCATTAACTCTGTAATTATTTTGTTTGAAGCATCATAATGCGTGCCCGCCAAGCCGCCCGCCTCCGCCGTAAAATATCCTTTGGCATCCACCGGCATGATAATCGGGAGCTTATATTTGAGGCCAACTTTATAATCCTCTTCGCCATGTCCCGGGGCAATGTGCACGCACCCGGTCCCCTGCTCCAGCGTTACGTAGGTATCCAATACTACAATTGACTCTCGCGCCGCTCCCGTCGGTAAGGTTGCAAACGGATGCGCGCAGATAATTCCCTCAAGATACTTCCCCTTGGTCTTGGCTATGATTTTGTAATTTTCTCCGCCGATCTTTTTAACAAATGAATCAACTAACGCCTCCGCCAAAATATAGACCTCTTCTTGTGCAACCCCGGACGCTGGATCTTGGACTTTGGTCATCGGACTTTTGACTCTCATAAGCACATATTCATACTCCGGATGCAGCGCCACCGCCACATTGGCCGGCAGGGTCCAGGGCGTGGTAGTCCAGATAACAAAATAGACAGCATTATTATTTAAAGCATCCGCCAAAGGTTTAAGTTTGGCGTCAGAAAAATTAGCCTTGTGCACTTTAAATTTTACGTAAATCGAGGGTGATTTTTCGTCTGCGTATTCGATTTCAGCTTCGGCCAGGGCAGTTTCACAATGCGGGCACCAGTGAATGGGCTTCAGTCCCCGGTAAACAAAACCCTTCTCCGCCAAAATCCCAAACAGCTCTACAGTCCGGGCCTCATAACCAAAGTTGATGGTCAGGTAAGGATTTTCCCATTCGCCCAAAACGCCCAATTTTTTGAATTCAGTGCGCTGCAGATCAACGTATTTCAAGGCATAATCACGGCAAAGCTTGCGAAATTCTACCTTCCACTTGTCGCCGTGTTCTGCCTGCAGGTCTTTCAACTGCCCACCCAACTCTTTGATCAGCTGGCTCTCGATTGGCAGGCCATGGCAATCCCATCCCGGCAAATAAGGCGCAAAGTAACCGCACATGGATTTATATTTGATGACGATATCTTTTAGTATCTTGTTGAGTGCATGGCCCAGGTGGATGTCGCCGTTGGGATACGGAGGGCCATCGTGGAGGATAAATTTTTTCTCCGGCGCGTTCTCTGTGCCGCGGTTTTTCTCCAGCATTTTTTGGTAAATCTGGTTATCTTCCCAAAAAGCCAGCAGGTCCGGCTCAATTTGCGCAAACTTGGGCCGGATGGGAAAATCGGTCTTTGGTAAGTTTAATGTTTCTTTATAGTTCATTTTCTAATTCTCAACCATCGCTACGCCAACACGCTCCCCGCCGAGGTAAAAGTGGATTTTATCACGTAGCAGTGGCCACCGGCAAGTAAACCGCAAACGTGGTGCCCTGGCCAACAATGGAGGAAACGTCAATCGTGCCCTTATGCTCCTCAACCAGCTTTTGGGTGATGGCCAAACCCAAACCTGTTCCAATATCCTTGGTAGTATAAAATGGGTTAAAAATATCTTTGATGCGCTCTTTGGGGATACCGATACCTGAATCGGTAACCTTCATTACCACGCGCGCTCCCAGGTCTTCCAGTTTGATATTTAAGGTGCCGCCGCGCCGCATGGCTTGGATGGAATTATTGACCAGGTTTAGCAGGATTTGCATCAAACAGTTCTTGTCGCCCATCACCAGCGGGAGGGCCTCCGGGATTTCTTTTTTTACCTCAACCGAATTTTTGCGGACTTCGTAGGCCACCACCGCCAAAACACCCTCCACCACTTCTTTTAAATTGATAGGAGAAAGCTTAAGCGCATGCTGTTTGGAATACTCCAGCAGGCCATCCACTATCCCCTTCATGCGCAATACTTCTTCCGGCAGCATCTTGATCGTGGTTTCTTTAAAATCCTTGTCATCCCACTTTTGCGGCATGAGTTGGGAAACGGTTTGCATAAACGCCAGCGGGTTTTTTAACTCGTGGACAATTCCCGCCGCCATGGTCCCCAACGCCGCCATTTTTTCGGTCTTAAGCAGCATCTCGCGGCTTTTTACCTGCTCGTCGTAAAGGATCGCATTTTCCAGCGCCACCGAGGCCTGGTTGGAAAGCGTGCGGAGCAGGTCCAAGTCCTCATTGGAAAACGCGTCCTGCGATTTTTTCTCGCCGAGCGACAGCACGCCAATTAGCTTGCGGCCCATGTGCTTCCCCTTGGAAAAAGTCGGCACCAAAACCGCGGCTTTGAATTTATCCATATCTTCCCTAATCTGGAGAAGCCGATTTTTTTCTTCTTCGGTCAACTCCGCTGCCCCCAACTGGGAAATAATTTCATCTTTGACAATTATATCTTGCGTATTTTTCAGCATCTCAATCAGGATATAATTATCACTGATTGAGACACCTTGTAATTCAACCACATTTTTTACCGCCGCCATGACCACGTAGCGCTGGGTCTTTTCGCTTAAAACCATCGCCAGCCCGCCTTCCAGCCGCATGGTCTTAACCGCAATGCGGGTGATCAAATCTACCAATCGGTCCATCGTGGTTAAATGCACCATTGCGCCCGAGATATCGCGCAGCGCCTTCTGGTAGTCAAACTTTTTCTTGAAAAATATCTTGTCGGTCGCCAGGGTGATAAATTCTTCCAGCGGCTTAAAACCAACCGCAATTGCTATCGCGGCCAAAAGGATTAACGCCCATTGCGGCACCGTTACGTAGCTTTGAAGGAAAATTTGGGCGCTAAACACAATCCCTGCATACACCGCCGCGAGACAAAATATCAGCGCTGAATAGATGATGCTTTTGCGGATGATGACTTCGATGTCCATGAGGCGGTGCTTAACAATAGCATAGGCTATAATTACAAGCCATGTAGAAGAAAGTAAAAACGCCATAGGATAAAAACCTGGGAAGTAATTGGGCAACCAATCAATAAATCCAAAAAAACCAATTCCAAATGCAGTTAATAAATAGCTTAACCTCCTTTTTTCCATTCCCATTGATTTTTCCCTGGATGACCATAATTGAAATACAATTTTTGAAAACAAATAAACATAAAATACTACATTTAATAAATTGAATGTATTTGCCGTTGGGTATTTACCCCAATAATATTCAGCAATACCTGAATAAAAATTGTTCCGCAAAAGCATAAAAACAAGAATAAACGAACAAAAAAGCAGAATAAAATTTGACGTTCTTTCTTTCTTGCCTAAAATTTTAAGCACAAACAAATTCGCGAAAAATGGAATAAAAATTATTCCTAAAGTACCAAATTTTGCGTAGGCTAAAGCGATGCCCAAATCGTCAGAAAAATACATCAAAGAATAACCAATATTCCAAACAAAAATTGCTACGGTAAAAAGAAAGAACAAGACGTTTTCGGGTTTTTTTGCGTTTTTCAAAAAGACAAACAAACCCAAAGAAATATTCATGACCCCATTCAACAAACTAAACAAAGCAAAAAAAAGCATTTCATTTTTCCTTAATTGAAGATAACGCCCGAAAAACCTCCCCAGGAATAGGAATTATTTTATTGTTACTATTAAGAAAAATTATTTTGTTCGCTGCTTCGGCGATTGTTTTTCCCTCAAAATCAACAAATATATATTCGAGATGTGCCTTTAATTTCTTGAGAGAGGAACAACCAACAAAAACATAAATTTCGTCGTGCAATCTAATCTCTTTATAAATCCTCAAAGAGCTTTCTAGAACAATTAATTTTATACCCTCATCCCTAAATAATGCCGAAAACCCCTCAACATTCTCTAAAAAGAAGTTTTCCTTTGCAATCACTACCCAACGGTGATAAGAAAGATAAAACACATTTCCATAGCAAGACGTGTCTGATAAGCTAGCCCTAAACGTTTCTTTATGATAACGACTTGAATCCCTCATTATAATAACTCACTTCCCAAACTCACTGCCCTGTCAAACCAAAATTATTTTCCACAGCATAGCCAACAAGCTTAGCAAAATTTTCTTCGTCCATTGGGGGACAAATTAAGCCCGCCTTTTTTCTTATCGCATCCAAATTATCATGATTATAATAGATCGGATCAGTTATTACATAAGGAGTAAAAATTCTGCCAACCGTTTTATAATATAATTTCTCGATTAAATTTTTGTCTTTGGGCTCTTCGTTTACCAATACATATTCTTTAATATTTAGGGCCTTCAGCATAAGCTTTGTATGGACTGAATTTGGTATATCAATGTCGTTAACCAAATGATAGCTTATATTATCATCATTATTAATACAAGTGGCCAAAATTAGCTTTGCCGCATAATCCACTGGGACGACATTCATTCCTGATTTAAAGTTAATTGCAATCCTCATTGGGAGACTCAAGGGGAAAGTAAACATATCTTTCAGCTTCTTGTTATACTTAAGTTTTTGTTTTAAGAAAAAGAGTGCCCATCCATAAAAAATATCATACTTGCAAATACTGCCAATAGGCTGCTCAATGAGCCTTCCCCCAATTCCTGTTAGCCTAAAAATTCGGTATCTAAGTCCTATTTCATTAGCAAAAGCTTTAATATAAAGCTCTGCTTTTAGCTTTGACTCCTCATAGGGATTCCTAAATTCATTAGTATCGTTAATGTAATCAGGGAAAACTTCCCCGAGTGTAAATCCAGCAGAATACGCCGATCCAGCATATATAAACTCCCGCAAAGATAACGTTTTAACTAATTGCAATAATCTTTTGGTCCCTTCAACATTAGTATCAAAAATTCTTGCCTTTATTATCGGCGTATCCCGAAAATCAGACAATGCAGCTAAATGAAAAAAATAATCAATTTTTTTAGACTTCAATAATCCGTAATCATCGGATAACATTCCGAGATTTTCATCATTCAAATCGAATGACATAGGAATAATGCAGCTAGAAATTCTACTTCTTAAATCAATAGGGCTTTTATCCTTTAGCCCAATATAGTCATATCCATCAGGGACAAGGATATTCTCTACATATTTACCGACAGAGGATCGTCCATATCTTCTCCCAAGGACAAAAACCTCAAGATCATCCAAACAGTTTAAATTCTGTTTTAGAATTTCAAAAAGCAAATTCCTGCCTAATAAACCTGTAGCTCCTGTTATTACAAAACGCATAAAAACAAACTCAATTTCAATTATAATCTATAACTTACTTGCAACAAAAATATTATACAACCTTAAAAAGCTCTTTTGTAGTAGCCTTTGACCTTTTTAATCAAAACGATCAACTAACCATTGTTTTCCCCTCGACCGTGGCGAAAATAACCGCTCTTGCTACGCTCAGCTCACCCTAATTCATAATCACCCTAATGATGGAGCAAGGCCACGAAGCCGTCAATCCAAAAACACAATATTGCAACCAGAAAATTTATAAAAATTATTGTATTTCAAGAATTAACCTGTTATCATTCAATTCATATTAACATAGTTAATTTATCCACATGTTTTTAAATCCATATGTACTTCCCAATCTATTTTGCCTGTTGTCCCTAGCTTGCATGGGAGTCTTTATTTTTGCAAAAAATCGCTGCGAAACAAATTTTACGTTTTTACTATTAATCGTAAGCACCATGCTTTGGCAAGCCGGGACATCACTAGTATTATGCTCAAATACAAGCGAAATGGCTTTTTTCTGGACAAAAATATCTTATATCGGAGTCACGCTGATTCCCGTGACCATGTTTCATTTTGTTACTTCAATCCTAAGCATAAAGAGTTTAAAGCATTATGTTATTGCTACATATTTAATTGCTTTGTTCTTGTTTTTGCCTCTCGTTCGCTTCAACTTTTTTCTCGAAGGAGTACATAGGTTTCATTGGGGCTATTGGTTTAAAGCTACAGAACTGCATCCGATTTTTATTGTTGGATATTCATCTTTGTTTTTTTTAAATTTACTACTTCTATTTCGAGCATTTTTAAAGGAAATTGGCCCAAACAAAGAAAGAATTCGATATCTACTATTAGCATTATTTATCTCCTTTGGCGGAGCAATAGATTATTTTACCGACTACGGTATTAAAATTTATCCTCTTGGGTTCCTATTTGTTTTGATTTGTTTAGCTATTATCGTCTACGCCATCCTTCGCCACCGGCTCATGGACATACATGTTGTCATCAAAAAAGGGATGGTTTACTCCACCATTATTGCCATTTTCACCGCGGTTTATGTGTCGGCCGTTTACATCATTACCCGCACGTTTGAAAGTTTGCTCAAGTTAGAGTCACTGGGCATTGCCGCAGTGCTTATTTTCATGTTTGCACTGGCCTTCCACCCCTTAAAGACCAAAATCAACGAAATTATTGACAAGCTTTTCTTTAAAAGTACTTATGAATACCATGTGGCCTTGTCCAAGGCTTGCAAAAAGGTGGCTACCGCCACCAGCCTGGAGGAGCTAAAAACCATGGTTTCAAAGGAAATCCGGGATACCTTAAAAGTAGGCAGCGCCAAATTACAAATGTTTGAGTAACCATTATGCAACTTGAGACATTAAAGAAAAACAGTGCCCTATATAACTACCTTAACAAAAAGAAAGATGCACTGGTGGCGGATGAAATCACGCGCGAGCTGGAAAGCATCCCCGACAAGAAATCAGAAAATTACCAGGCGCTCCTGCAGGTCAAAGCCGAGCTCGACACCTTGGGTTGTTATCTCTGCCTGCCGCTCTTTACCCAAAACGGGCTTATCGGCATCCTCAACCTTAGCCCAAAATTATCTGATGATATGTTCACCAACGAAGACATTAACCTCCTCACTACCTTAGCCCAACAGTTAGCCGTCTCGCTTGAAAACGCCCTCCTCCAGGAAGAGCGCTTGAAAATACAAAAACAGCTCCTGATGGCCGACAAACTAACTGCGCTGGGCACCATGATGGCCGGGTTAGTGCATGAAATTAAAAATCCCATTGCGTCAATTCAAAGCTTGACGCAGGTACTCCCCGAAAACATGGGCGACCCGGAATTTTTGAAAAGTTACGCCGAGATGGTTCCCAAGCAGATAGACCGCATCAAAAAAATAGTGGAAAACATTTTAAATTACAGCAAGACGCCCAAACTAAAAAAAGAAAGCACCGACATCAATAAGATAATTGAAGAAACGGTGGAGCTTTTTGCCCACACCTGCCGGAAGAAAAACATTGAATTTGTAAAAGATTTATTTCCTCTCCCCTCCACCCAGGCCGACCCCGAGCAATTGAGCCAGGTGTTCATCAACCTGGTGCTTAATTCAACCCAGGCCATGCCCACCGGCGGGACCATTTTAATCCGCACGCGGCCAACCGATAAGGCAATCAAAATTGAGTTTCGCGACGGGGGGCTGGGAATACCGGAAGAGCATTTAAAAAATATTTTTGACCCGTTTTTTACGATGAAGCGGGAAGGAACGGGGCTGGGGTTGTGGGTTTCTTATCAGATTATTAAAGAACACCGCGGGATGATTGACGTGGAAAGTGAGATTAACAAGGGAACGCTCTTTACGATTAGCTTGCCGGTTTTACATTAATAAACATTCCCGTACACTGCCTCGGCCGAAATATACGAAGAAGCGCCCCCGGTAATTGAAACTTCCACCGTTGAAGTTGAAGTGCCCGGCGCCGCCAGCGCTGCGTAATACGGCGCCCACGACTTAAAAGTTCCGGAACCGGAATAAGGATAAGAAGAAACGGCCTCGCAATTTACCCCCGGCAGGGTTTGGCTGCCGTAAGCCCCTCCCAATTCATAAGTGCCGCGCAGGTTGATAGTTGAATAATAATATCCGGCGTTATCTGCATTTTCGGCAATCAGGCCATCGAGATAATTAGCGATAATCCAGGAGTTAAAAATTTGCGCAAAAGTGCGGCCGGAAGCATTTTCAACATTGGCGGTGCCGGTTTGGTTATTAGTTTCGAGCGTGCGGATTGCTGCGGCCCCGTAGCGTTCGGCCAGGTAAAGCACAAACAGGTAAGACGACCCGTAACCGTAGCTCGGACCCCAGATGGTAAGCGGCGAAGTGTTGGTAGCATTTTCGTAAGTATAAACTTTTGAATAGCAAAAATAATCCGCGGCGGGCAGGCCGTAACCCGCCACTTGTTCGGAATACACCGACAACCCTTCATTTAGCCAAGTATCCTCGGTCACGCCCTGGATCAAAGTTTTGTTGTTAAAATTCACCATGTGCTGGAATTCGTGCATCATGGTTGGAGCCATGACCGGCAGCGCCAGGTATTGGGAAGTACCGTTCAAAAACAGCATTTCACGCTGGTTACTGTTGGTGGTTGAATACTCCTGCAAACTGTCAAAATAGCCGTAGAGACTGCTTCCCAAATCCAAAAACAATAGGGTAATTTTTGCGTCGTTGTCGATCCCGGGATTTGGCTCTTCACCAAAATATGTATGCATTTTGTCATAGACATTGTTGTCAAATTCATTGATCAGCTGGCTGACGGAATCGGCGGAAATGGATAATCCCTGCTCAACATAAACGTAGCAATGGTCGCCAATACCGGCAACTTCAGCTGTGGCAGTGTCATACCCAGTGGTATCAAAATTATAAACGTAAAATTCCTGGGTAGCACCAATGGATATGTCGCAAGCCGAAACTTTGTAAGCTTGATGCAAATCGTCTGACGGGTGGCGCGGGCGACCCAGGCGTTGAAAATTTTCTCTCTCGCGCTGGCGCATGATTTCTGAAAGCCGTTCCTGCCGCTCGGTCTTTTGCCGCAGGCGGGAGAGTAAATCCGCACTCATGGTTTGGATTGCGGCGGAAGATATCCCCAGGGAGCGCTGCGTGACGCCCTCTGCTGTGGTTACGGTAGCTTCATACGTAAAAGTGCGCAGGGTTGAAGACACGCTGGGCGGCTGGCTGGAAAAAATTAAAATTGCTTCATTGGAAGTAACAAATGCGGCAAACGATATGCTGCCGGTATCGGCGGCAAAATTTACCTGGCTAACTTCCCAGGAAATTGGTGCGGTGGGTTCGGTTGTCCCGCCGCCGCCACCTCCGCCACCCCCGCCGCCTGCACTCTGTTGACCGCAACCGACAGCAAAAAAACAGAAAAACAAAAAAATGAATGGCAGAAACAATTTTACGCTTTTTAAAAAGCAATGCTTCCTCACGCTCGGCCATATACGCTCTTCCGCTCGGGCCCGAAACTCGGGCCGATGTAATCGGCCCTCAAACAGTCGGTCCCTCGCTCCAGAGGTATATGTGCCTCGCGGAGACACCGTCCCCTTACTTAAAGCAAATAAGCTTAAATTATTTCCCGACAGCATAACGTTCAACCTTTAGTGTTTTCCTGACATAGCGCGAAGTGTTTTTAATTAACGATCCGTAAGCGGTGATGGTTTGACCTTGGAGGTCAGTCAAGTGCAGGCGGGAATCTCCCACCAGGTGGAAAGGGGTGCCGGACTTATCCTGCAAGACAATTTCAACAAACGGTTCGTTGCCGACAGCGCGGACGGAGCCGGTGATGCGGATCATGGAAACGGGCGGCGCGGACACGGCCCGCGTGGCCGCCGGAGCAGTTGTCTTAACGGAAGAGATTGCGTCGGACGTAGCCATGGGTTTGGGCGAAAAAGAAAAACCCAGCACCATGGTCAACAGACAAAACAGGGAAAATATTGATAATAATAAACGATGACTTTGCATAAAATATCCTTGTCAATATCTTCGTGTATTATACAACTTAAAATTCAAAACCCAATTATATTCTATTACCCAAGCAATTTTCTTGCCACTTACTCTCCCTCACAAAAGCGTCGAAAACAACTACATCTGCAAATAAATCGACACCCCAGACCTTCCCGGGCCCTCTTGCATCTTCCATGCTATAATTTCCCCCATGCTCACCAAAACCGACCCGGATATGATCAAAAGTTACCTCGAAGACACCTCCGTCATGCCAGGAGCCAGCGCGGACGCAGTAATTATTCCAGAAAATCAGGCAGAAGTTGTCCAAGCGCTGAAAGAGGCATCTGCGACCAAAACTCCCATCACCATTTCGGCGGGAAAAACCGGCACCACCGGCGGCTGTGTGCCGCTTAAGGGAAAAGTTTTGTCTCTTGAAAAACTCAACCGCATCATCAATATCGATAAAAAAAATCTAGTCGCCACGGTTGAGGCCGGCGTGGTCCTGGAAAATTTGCAAAAAGAGCTGACTCGCCAAAACCTAACCTACCTCCCCGACCCCACCGAGGCCACTTGTTTTATTGGCGGCAACATTGCCACCAACGCCTCCGGTGCGCGCACATTCAAATACGGCCCCACCCGCAACTATGTCCAACGGCTGAAAGTTGTACTGTCATCCGGCGATATACTAGATATTCCCCGCGGAAAATACTTCGCACAGGGCAGAAAATTTCAGCTGGCTTTGCCTGCCGCGGATTGCCGGTTGGACTTTGAACTTCCTTCTTACGATATGCCCATGATTAAAAACGCCGCCGGTTACTATGTATACGATAACATGGATCTAATCGACCTTTTCATTGGCGCTGAAGGGACGCTGGGAGTAATTGTTGAAGCAGATTTAACTCTGGCAGTTAAATCAGAAAAAATATTCGGCGGGATGGTATATTTTACAATGCGCAAAAATTGCCTTGATTTTGTGGATGAGGCGCGCGCATTATCGCGCGCCGCGATGACGCCCGGTGCGGCGGACACGGCCGGCGCCGCCCTGACAAAACTATGCGCGGTTTCACTGGAATATTTTGATAAATACACGCTGGATTTGATCCGGCCGCGGCATCCGGAAATCCCAAAAGACACGGCAGCCGCAATCTTTTTTGAGCAAGAGTCAACGGAGCGGACAGAAGATGAACTTCTTCAGCAATGGAGCGATTTAATTGAAAAACACGGCGCCAACCTTGACCAATGCCGCATTGCCTTAACCGAAACCGAAGATAAAGAATTGCGCGAAATCCGCCACTCGGTCCCTGAAACCGTAAACGAGATTTTTAAACGCACCGGTTTTCAAAAGCTGGCAACAGACATTGCCGTCCCGGCGGAAAGTTTTGATGAAATGCTGCAATACTATGATGAGATATTGGAGGGCGGCGCGGCCGTTGAATCCGCCGGCGCAGCCACCGGTTCCGCGGGCGTGGCGCCGGCTGGCAACATCCAACATTTAGCTTTTGGTCACATTGGCAACTACCATCTTCACGTCAACCAGCTCCCCAAAAGCGTGGAAGAAAAAGAATTAGCGCTAAAAAACATCAAATTATTTATCCAAAAAGCAATCCGGCTGGAAGGCACAGTTTCGGCCGAGCATGGGATTGGAAAAATCAAAAAGCCCTATTTAAAAATGATGTACGGTGAAGCAGGCATCAAAGAAATGGCCAAAGTGAAAAAGGCGCTCGATCCGGCGTTGATACTCAACCTGGATAATGTGATCGAAGCGCAATATCTAAGATAATTCTATCCCAGATAATCCATAGTTAAACTAAACCGCGACCGAATCTACTACCAAAACGTAAATCGCCTCTGATCCACCGGCACATAAGGTTTCTGTAGTAATTTTATTTGTATCGGTTTGAATTCCCAAAATTGGCGCCCATTTATTTGGGGTAATTGCCGTAACCGCATAGAGAAAATCATCTCCATAAGCAAAATCATCCAGCCGTGCAACCTGGCGAACATCCCACCATCCTTGGCGATCCAATATTTTTCTTAAAAACTGCCGATTTACTGGAGAAAACCTAAATTCGCGTCGCGCCGCTGGATCTTTTTCTTTTGCCACACGCAATTGCCCAAGGAAGCCAGCATATTCAAATCCAGGGATATCTCGTTCATTATACGCCGCATTACCAATTAATGTGGTCAGATCCTCAGTTGACCCCAATAAGCGCAACGTTGATCCCAAATGTTCTCCATCAAAAAGATGGGAAACGGCCATTTTTTCCCTTTCTAAAGCAGAAAAACCAAATCGGTGCCTGAGATCAAGCAAATCCGCCGCCGCTTTTTCTTCGCCTAATTTGTCATGGGAAACAAACTGGAAGCTCATTGGACATCCAGTAACTTTTCCTGCAAAGGCGCCAATCACGCTTTCCATCACGCCTCCGGTCAATCCACCAAAATGCAGCAATCCGCACGCAATCGCCCAAGCAAACATTGAATCCCCATCTGTAGGTTTAAGAATATTTCGGCTTAACATATCGGACGCCATCCAGTTTTCAAAAGTATGTTTATGTCTGGATCGGCCCAATGCCCCTGCCAACAACTTATCCGCAGTTATGCCAAACTGATTAGTTGCCGCCGCCACCAATTCTGGCGCAGTTGAATCGATCGTCAAGCCCGCATTGGCTAACTGCCAAGGAACAAACAATCGATTTAAATACAGATCATCGGTTAAAGGACGCACGCCACTCCGCAGACTCTCCCCGGCGCCAACTGCAGCCAACAAACTCAATGCTCCCGAATAACCTGGATACCATTGAGCCGGATCTACAAAACGGCTTTCCCATCCTTCTCCTCCCTGAAAATCTCCTTTGGTTGGATCAAAAGGCCTAACCAGGTTAGTAACCTCAAGCGGATCAACTAAAATATCTACCCTAGAACCATATCCAGTACCTACTTCTTCGTTCATGTAAAGTGCCGCCGCTCGCCCCATTGAATCTCTTCCCCCTCCTTCGCCTCCCCGAATAATACCCCGCATATTTGCTAGGCTTAAAGCCGCACGCATTGTTTGGGTAGCCGCACCGTCCGCTTCATCCTTTTGGCCGGTTCCTAAATATGAATGCGCCGCCACCGCCGCCGCTATGCTCGCAATTAATAAATCAGGCATCATTTCTACGTCCCCAATCCTACGAATGGGGTTAGCAATGGGGACGAGGTGTACCTCTTGTATACGAAATTTACTTTCTCCAGCCGTAAATTCCCTGCCAATTAATATTTTTCTCAAAGTAACTTCAGGCAATAATTCTCGATCGTATAATCCTCTGGCGCGACGATATTGCGCCAAACCACTTCTCAACATTTTTACGGTTGGAGGAAAGCCATGCAAAGTTCTACCGTTTGACTCAATTACTGGCATATCTATCGCTCCCTACTATTTATATGTTTTCTTCGTCAGTTTCACAATAAAATTTCATTACTTAAGTAAATAATTATTTGCGCCGAATAGAAAAGTCTGTTATCCCCTCCATTTAATAAATCCTAAGCACTTAAGCCAAAAGAAATTAATTGAAGCGCTGATATCGGCTGCAAAAACGCTCCTCCAACCAAACCGCCGTCAATATTTGGCATGCTCATCAAAGCATCAACATTATCCGGTTTAACGCTGCCGCCGTATAAAATGCGCGTATTCAAGGCGGCCTCTGGCGAAACATGCTGGTGCAACAATTCCCTTATGTAAAAACAAGCTGCTTCAGCATCTTCGGGTTTAGCGGTTACCCCCGTTCCAATTGCCCAAACCGGCTCATAGGCAATTACTCCTTTTTTAGACTTAAATAGCGACGGATTTACAGTTAAAACCGGCATAAGCTGTGTGCCGATAACCGCTTCTAGGTTGCCTCCCTGTCTTTCTTCCAGTGTTTCACCAACGCATACGATGGGGATTAGCCGACCTCTAAGCGCTGCCTCAACTTTTTGGGCTACCATTTGCGGGGTTTCACCGGGTAATTGACCTTGGAATACTGCGCCGCTCCTTCGCTCCGAATGCCCCAAAATTGCAAAACGTGCCCCGGCCGCATAACATTGTTCAGCCGATATTTCT
>JBAZQH010000026.1:0-17481 GCA_041645285.1 Candidatus Margulisiibacteriota bacterium
TCTTTAATGATTTTGGCCAGCTCTGCTTCCGATGAGATTTGCGTGACGCCGGATGCTTTGATAATTTCTTCCGCCGCCTCACCGGTTTCCAATATTTTAATAATTACTTCTTTGGCAATTTTATTGGAAATGGCGCCGGTATCAATCTGGCGGACCAGGTTGATTAAATTTTCGGGTGTAAGTTTGGTTTGCCGGATGCCGACTTTTTTTTCGTTGAGGTACGCGGCGACACTGCCTACCAGCCAATTGGCTAAAATCCAGGGGCGGTCAAATTGGCGCGCCCCGGCCTCAAAAAATTCGGCCAGTAGCGGGTCGGCGACAATGGTGTCGGCGGCTTCGCCCGATATTTTTAGCTCTTCTACGTAGCGTTTGATTTTTGCCTGGGGCAGCTCGCCGATGCTTTTTTTAATTTCGACCATCATTTCGTCGGTGACGACGATGGGCACCAGGTCCGGTTCGGGAAAATAGCGGTAATCATGGGCTTCTTCTTTGCTGCGCAGGGAAATGGTTTTGCCGGTTTTTTCGTCGTAGTGGCGGGTTTCCTGGATTATTTTTTCGCCGTTTTCCAGCGCTTTGATTTGGCGCGCAACCTCGGCCGCCAGCGCGTCCTTGAGCGCTTTGGTGGAGTTCATGTTTTTTACTTCGGTCTTGGTGCCAAATTCTTTTTGACCAAACGGTCGGATTGAAACGTTGCCGTCTACTCTTAAACTGCCTTCTTCCATTTTGGCGTCACACACCCCCAGGTAGCGCAAGATGGCGGCCAGTTCCTGCACATAAAGCTGGGCTTCCCGCGGCGAGCGGATATCCGGCTCGGAAACAATTTCCATCAGCGGGACGCCGGTGCGATTGAAATCCACCAAGCTGCAGGTTGAGCCGGCAATCCGGTCGGACCCAACGTGCACCAGCTTGCCGGCGTCTTCTTCCAAATGCACGCGGGTAATGCCGATTTTTTTTGCTTGCCCCGGCTCGCCGGGGCCTTGGCCATCAAGCTCAATTTCCAGCCAGCCGTTTTCGGCCAGCGGTTCCTTGTATTGTGAAATTTGGAAATCCTTGGGTAGATCCGGATAAAAATATTGTTTCCGGGCAAAGATGCTTTCCCCTATAATTTTTTGCATGTTGAGCGCCAACGAGGCCTTGACGGCAAATTCCACTACTTTGCGGTTTAGTTTGGGCAGCACCCCGGGTTGTCCAGTGCAAATCGGGCAGATGTTGGTGTTGGGTTCGTTGCCGAATTTGGTGGAACAATCGCAAAAGATCTTGCTGTCGCACAACAGTTGGGCGTGGATTTCGAGGCCGATAACGGTTTCAAATTTTTGGCTTTGAATGTCGGACTTTGGGCTTTTCATATTTTTGCTTTTTCCTGGTGCCAAGCGGTAGCTTGCTCATAAGCAAACGCGGCCTTCAATATTTTTTCTTCTTCCAAAACATTGCCGATGAGTTGTAACCCTATGGGCAGCCCCTGCGCAAATCCGCACGGCAGGGAAATGGCCGGGATGCCGGCCAAATTTATCGGGATGGTGGCGATGTCGGATAAATACATCGAAAGCGGGTCGCCGGATTTTTCGCCAATTTTAAACGCTACGGTGGGGGAGGTGGGCGAAATCAGCAAATCAACTTCGTGAAACGCCGCGTCAAAATCGCGTTTAATTAAAGTGCGGATTTTTTGTGCTTTAAGATAATAGGCATCGTAATAGCCGGCGGAAAGCGCGTAGGTTCCCAGCATAATGCGTCGTTTGACCTCCGGCCCAAAGCCCTCGCGGCGGGTGTTGTAGTACATAGAAAGTAAATCGGGGGAATTGGCCGAGCGGTGTCCAAACTTTACCCCGTCAAACCGCGCCAAATTTGAGCTGGCCTCGGCGGTGGCAATTAAATAGTAACAGGCCAGGGCATATTCAAACGACGGCAATGAAACCATTTTAATTTTTGCGCCCAGTTTTTCAAAAACCTTTACCGCATCTTCGACGGCTTTTTTTATTTCCGGCGCAATCCCGTCACCCAGTAATTCCTGGATAACCCCCACAGTTTTAATTTCGTCCAGCTTTCCGCTTAAGCTTTTGGTGTAATCGGGAGCCGGCTGGTTGATTGAGGTTGAATCGTACGGATCGTAACCGCAAATGGCGTTGAGCATAATTGCGCAGTCGGTTACGTCTTGCGTGAGCGGCCCAATCTGGTCCAAAGAAGAAGCAAATGCCACCAGCCCGTATCTGGAAACGCGGCCGTAGGTTGGTTTCATGCCAACCACGCCGCAAAACGACGCCGGCTGTCGGATTGATCCGCCGGTATCGGACCCGAGCGTAGCAATAGCTTCCCCTGCCGCCACCGCCGCCGCCGACCCGCCGGAAGACCCGCCCGGAACCGTTTCGATATTCCAGGGGTTGCGGGTAGGAAAGAAACCCGAGTTTTCGCACGATGAACCCATGGCAAACTCATCCATATTTAATTTACCCAAAATGACGGCGCCGGCATGTTCAAGTTTATTGACGACTGTGGCATCGTAAGGCGGGAGGTAGTTTTCCAAAATTTTTGATGCGCACGTGGTTTTAACCCCGCGCGTGCAGAGGTTGTCTTTTAGTCCCAGCGGAATACCGGTTAATGGGGTTAGGATTCCGGCGTTGACCAGGTGATCGTCCACTTCCCGCGCTTTTTCCAGAGCCCTTTCTTTGATTAAGGTAAGGTAGGCCTGGACGCTTTTTTCCACGGTTTCAATCCGGCCGTACACTGCATTGACAATTTCCTGCGAGCTGACTTTTTTGTTTTTCAGCAGTTCGTGTAATTCGTGGATGGTTAAACTGTAAAGTTCGTTGGCCATGGGTTAATCCAGTATTTTGGGAACGACAAATGTATTAGCTTGCACCTGCGGTCCGTTGGCAATAATTTTTGATGTGTCGCGAAATGGTTTTACCATATCTTCGCGAAAAATATTTTTCAAGAGAATGGGATGGGAGGTGGGAGGCACGTCATGCGTATCCAGCGATTGGATTTTTTCGGCGTAAGTTAAAATAGCGTTGAGCTCGCGGGTGAGTTTTTCTTTTTCCTTTTCGGATAAACCCAGCCGTGCGAGGCGCGCTACGTGTTCAACATCATGGTTTGAAATGGGCATAACGAATTTTATCACGCAGGCGGGGGATTATGCCAGCGCCGGCCGGGTTAATCCACCAGGATCAGGACCATTCTCCGGTTAATAATATTGATTGCGCCATCCAAGTATACATACGCATTAAGTTTTTTATCAAAAGTACGGGCTTCAAACGTGGCCTGCAGTGAAAGCGTGTGTTGCTTGTAATTGAAAGAATTAATGTATACGGTAAACTGGTTAAAATTAATGATTGAATCGGGGTGGAAGATGTTTCCTTGTGCATAAGCTAGATTTAGCGTCAGGCTGGGCAAAAGATGCTGGTCAGGCTTGGCGTTGATGGCAGTTGCGGTTTCTTTGACAACCAGGGGTTGTCCGCCGTTTTTTTTACTGTCATAAGGCAGATCAAGATTAAAATCCGGGGTAACTAACAAAGTCAAGCAGAGCATGTATTGTTTATTGTTTTTTGTGCCGCCAAAGCTTAGGTCCAAGCTTTCATAAATTCCGGAAGTAAAGGAAGCCCGGGAAAGCGCCAGGGTGTATTCTCCGGCTTCAAAGGGGACACTTTGAGCATTTTCATCAAATGTCAAAACAAAATTGGCCTGGTTTTGCGGGGCGAGTGAAAACCCAAGCAGTAAACCGGGCAGGGCAATTAACATTGCCGCAATGACCAGCCGCTGACCCCAAGCATGAAAAAAGTGCTTTGGCATATTTATGAAAATAATCTTATCGCTTAAATTTGGGGAGTGCAACTTAATTGCGCTGTTAATTATTAGCGAGTTTGTTTATACAGGGCATTGGGCGATAAAAAATCTATCGCATGAAAACCATCGCGTCTTAAAAAACTGACAAAGGGAGGTTGGCGGGTAAATAGGGGAACGGTAAAGGCGGGTAAGGAGGAAAATTTCACTGCCAACAGGTCCGCATTTTTAAAAAAGTTAACGGTTTGCCGTTGTAATTCAAGAAAAAACGCATAGCTGCAGGGTGTGCCGCGGTATTCATGGAACATATGAAAATTTATTCCAACAATCGTATCCTGTGGGTCCTCACTAAAGGCCCCTCCGTATCCAACCGGCCAACCGTTTATTAAGAAAAATAGGCAAATTCCTGCTTCGTGGGCGGAAATTGCTTTAAATATACAGGTCTGTTCGGAAGGATGCTTTGGATTTGTTTGCACCGTGTAATTATTCAACGGTATTGAAGATAATTTATCTGTTCCATTATCAGATATGATGCGGCGGCCTCTGGCGCCCAGGGCAAGTTTTATTTGCGCTAAGGCGTAGTCCGGCTGACGAATCAATGTGGGGTCAACCTGCAGGCGGCGGTAATTTGGCACGTGCCCGCGGGTGGAAAGCGTTTGCCCAGGACGTGGATTTTGTAAATCATATAGTGAAAATGCCGGAGAAAATGGGACGGGATAAAATAAGGCATCTTCACCAAATTGAGTAATCTGTCGCAATACGCTATTTTCAAATTGTTCGGCAATTGCCAAGCAGGCGGCGCGGTCTGGCGCTTTGCGGGCAAAAGCTAAATGCCAAAGTAAAAATGCGTTGATGCGAGCAATTTCTTCAAAAGAGCCGGGCTTTTTTCCTAGGGCTACTTTTCGAACTTTAGACAAAAGCCGTTGGCCTTCGATTGGATGCAGGCGTCCGGCTAAACCGGTGCCTAATACACATTTTATATATTGAGCTGGCAAGAGTGTGCGTAACATGACCTATAATTCTCGTCAGAATATTGGATAAATTGCAGAAAAAAAGAAATTAATTAGAATTCCCTGTGCCACAATGGGGCGGGAAATTGACGCCTCCGCCACCGCAGCCGACATCTGGTAAAGTGCCGGTTGAACAAGTTATATTGTCAGGCGTTTCGCCTGATGGGCAACTTACATCTGGCGTATTACCATAACCACAGGTTGGCGCACCGTCTACCAGGATTTTGTTGGAAAAATTAACTAATTTTGGTGTTGCATATTGCAAGAGATTCATAATATCCACCTTTGACAAACTTTTGAGTATTATACAGCACACAACAGAAAGCACGTAATATTTTTCCCGTATTTTTTTTGTCGTAAAAAAATCTTAGGAAGCGTAATCGGGCGGATTGGTTTTGGGGATTAAGCCAGTTTTAGGTTAGCGGCCGCCGCCAGGTCAAGTTTGGCAAAGTTTTTTTTCTTTGCATGATAATAGGCCGCCGCCCCAATCATGGCGGCATTATCGGTGCAGAGCGCCAGCGAAGGGATAATTGTGGTGATGCCTGCATTAGCCGCGCGCGCCAGCATTTTTTGGCGCAGGCGTGAATTGGCGGCCACCCCGCCCGCCAGCACCACGGTTTTGATTTTTTTCTCTCTAGCAGCGCGGATGGTTTTTTCCACTAAAACATCCACCACCGCCTCCTGGAAAGAGGCGGCAATATCCGGAATGCGCCCGCGCGGAATTTTGTTATTCATTTTGGCGGCATAATTTACCACCGCGGTTTTAATTCCGCTAAAACTGAAATCATAACCATCCTCCAGCATCGGGCGGGTAAACCGGATGGCATCCGGGTTGCCTTTTTGGGCCAGCTTATCAATGATGGGCCCGCCCGGATAACCCAGTTTTAGCAGCCGCGCCACTTTATCAAATGCTTCCCCGGCGGCGTCGTCGCGGGTGCGGCCTAATATAATGTACTTGCCGTGTCCTTTGACTTCCACAATCATAGTGTGACCACCGGAGACAATAAGGCAGATAAATGGGAAGCGTGTTTGAATGGACCAATCGCGACCTAAATTACTTGCATATATATGCCCTTCTAAGTGGTTTATCCCAATCAGCGGAACTTTCAAGGTGTAGGCAATGGCTTTAGCCGCGCAGATGCCAACTAATAATGCCCCGACCAGGCCCGGACCGTAAGTTACGGCTACGGCGTCAATTTTTTTGAAAAGTACGGCCGGCGGCCGGCGCAGTTTTTTTTTGCTGCGGGCCGAACATTTGGGTAAAAAGGCCTGTTCCACTGCCTCTTGGATAACGGCATTAATGACTTCCGTGTGCTTGCGCGCCGCAATTTCGGGCACCACGCCGCCGTATTTTTTGTGAAATTCTATTTGGGAAGCAACAACATTTGAGAGCACTTCCCGGCCGTCTTTGACGATTGCCGCGGAAGTTTCATCGCAGGAAGTTTCGATAGCTAATATTTTCATGTTTGTTTTGCAAACAATTTTTCTGCCGGACAGCCCAGCTTCCTTTGCTTACAGTACTTGCAGGCAATTGAGCCGCGAGCATAACGGTTGCCAATTAATGGAAATTTTATCATTTTCTTTGCTTTCCCGTTACGCTTATTATATTATTAAAACCAAAGAGAAAACGCCGGCCCCCGTTATTAGGTTAGATGAGTGGGGTCCAAGGAGGTAGCCTTATGAAAAAAGTATGCATGGTTGTGGTGTTTATGGCTTTTGTGTTTACGGGGTTGTGTCTGGCAGACGAAATAGCAGGGAAGGTCAGTTCTGTTGATAGCGCCAAAAAGATGCTGCAAATCTCCGGTGTGCGCATACAGGCCACGGATGCGTGGATAGAGAACGAACAGGATTATCCGCTGGCGCTAAATAAACTAGTGCCGGGAGATTATATTGAAATAGACGGGAAGTTTATCGGCTCTTCGAAAATGCAGGCCACCAAAATAGAACGCACGCTGCTGCAATGTGCAGCCGTGAAAGGCCGGATTGCATCGGTTAATCCCCAAAAAAGAGAAATGATCATCAGTGGGATCAAGATAAAAGTCCCGGTGAATATCTGGTTGGAAGGGCCCAATCGCGTTAAGATTCCGCTGGAATTATTTGCTCCCGGCTATTCCGTTAACTGTAAGGGGAATTGGACCGCGAACTCCGAATTAACCGCGTTTAAAATAACAGTTGAATAGGGGAGGTATAAAAATGAAAAGATTATTTTGGCTATTGGTTATTTTTTCTTGTATGGCGACTTTTGCCTGGGCGGAAGAATTGAAATTGGCCGGTGAATTTGAAGGCGGAAAACTGTATCGCGCCGGCAAAATCAACGTAGTGGTGATGAAAGGCAATTTTTACCAAATGGGCCGCCAGTACGGTGAATTAATGAAAAACGAATTTGGGGAATTTTACGATATGATGATTAAACAGACCGGCATTGGTACCAGTAAGGCGCCGTACGAAGTAGTGCTGGCCGATTGTAAAGCCGGTTTGGAAAAAACTCCATTTTACGTTAGGGAGTGGGTGCGGGGGATGGGGGAGACATCTAACCTGGGCGCCGACAAGCAAATTATTGCATCCCAAGGACTAATGGCGATTTTATTTTCCGGCGGGGCCTGTTCCGGCATGATTGCCTGGGGGCCATACACTAAAGATGGCGCAACCGTGGTTGGCCGCAATTGGGATTTGGGAACCAAAGCATTGGAACCTTACCAAAAGTTCTTGACTGTGGCGGTTTTTAATCCGACCGGTTACGGGCAGAGTGTGGCGGACATTAATTATCTTGGCCAAATTATGTGGCAGTCGGGGATTAACCAATCCGGCATTTTTTACGACCTGCAAAATGGCGCCATGTGTGATCCTACCGTCGCCAAAAATCGGCTTAGTTCAAATTCGGCGCTGATGTCAATGCTGCTGGAGTCAACTTCTTTTAAGCAGGTTGATGGTTTCTTTGACGCTGTCCGCTCTGAAGGCGGTCTGCTGATCAATGTTGCCGATCCCAAACAAGGGGCCTGCTTTGAGTGGGGCACCGCGGATTACCGGAAAAGGGTAGACGATGGAACCGGGCTGGTGGCCTCGGCCAATAACTTTACCGACCCGAGCTGGCGCTCCATGTTCGCGATTCCGGACGGGAAAAATGGTGGTTTTACTAAAGAGCGGACCGCCAATCTCCTGGCAATGGGCAAAAAAGAGCGTGGACAAATTGATGCAAAAAAGATGATGGAAATATTTTCCACTACCATTCCGCTGGGCGGGCCAACTTTTCCGGTAGAGGGGGAGCTTAAGACCTATTATTCCATCGTCGCGGTCCCGAAAGATTTAAAGCTTTGGCTAAACGTCCGCGGCCTGCAGGATTGGACGGAGATTGATTTGAAGACGATGTTTTATTAACCAGCATGAACCTAACTCTAAAAGCCATCGCTTCCCGCCGCAGTATGCGACCGGGACAACTAACGTGCCCTTTTTTATAGTCCGAACCGGCTGAACAAGACATCTCCCGCTAGATTGCTTAATGCGATTACCACAATTGCGATCAAAAGATGGGACAGGATGGATACATACGGGTTAACCGCTTCATTTTTTGCAACCAGATAACTTATCAAAGCCAGATTGGTAATGATTGCGGAAGTTGACCCAAAGCTGAATCTGGTTTGCCAGTTGTGCGCATTTTTAATTAATCTTCTTAACCTGCAACTATTTTACTCTTCAGCAATAAACTTGTCGCCTTCCAGCCGCACCAGCTTCCAGGGTAATCCAAATTTTACATCTTCGCGGCGTAAATAAGCCCTGGCTTTGCCTTCCACAGTCTTATCGTTAGATTCTTTTTTAAACGAAAACGAAACAATGGCTTCATCCTCGTCCTGATTTAGTTTGATATTATCCAGGTAAAAGCTGATGTGTAGATTTTCGGAGTCGGCAAACTCTTTCTTGAAGCGGTCTTGCAGTTTTGTGTACCCGTCTTCAAAATCGCGTGAAACCAGCCCCAGGCATTTTTTGGTATTTTCGTCGTTAAACGCCTCGCGGAAACTTTTAAACCAGACCGCCATTTGTTGGTTGGGCGTGTATTTTGAGTATTGGATGGTAACGCCCATCATATCGTCAAAATAGGAAACGCTTTTGGTGGAGTCATACGCCCGGGCCGCAAATTCATACTCTTTACCATCTTGCGGGATGAAAGCAAATGCCCAATCATTGGTACCGGTTGCCGTGCTGAAGGTTTTGCCTTCATTTAAGGTTACTTCGACTACTTCAATTGTCCCGAGGTCGGTTTGCGCCCTGCCAGTAATAATAATTAGTCCTTCTTCCAGGTCTTTTTCCGTCAGCCGCAGGATTGATCCGATTTGGTTCAATGTTTTGTCCTGGATGCGGATGTCATATACCTCTGGGTTGCCGACCATGGCTTCGTCTTCAATTTCAGAGTCATTGGAGGCCGACAGGACCGGCGCGCAGAGCAGGGAGGAGATCAGCCCAAAAATTGCCAAAGCAATTAACGCGTTTTTTTCAAAATTAAACATAGCTGTCAGCCCATTTTTCAAGGTAGCCAAATTCTACCAGAAAACAACTATTTTTGGCGGATTTTTTGAAATTATCGGCGCAAATGGACGAAAGAAGATTGATTGGGAGGTTAGCTTTGGTGCCAGAGTTGAGGAGAGTAACCTATGTTGTGTCGCAGGGCCCGCTTTGCGGCGTGCGTTTGCGGCGCTGGCAATTGGATAAAGGCAGAAATATTTTTTTCATTAATGGGTTGGCGGCGCAGGCGCCGCAATTAGCCCTACGCTTATTGAAAGGGCTGGCGCCGGGGTGGGTGAGATCATTAGCAGTAAAAACTTCCCGGGCAATGGATTTTTTCCCCGCTCCGCTTGAGGGGTTTCATGCGCATGCTTTTGGCCCGAAACGGAATTCCCCTCTAGTTATCAGAGATATTTTGAAACAGTTAAGCGGCCAGACAAATTGCATGGGTTTGGTGGCAATTAGGCAGGGAAGCAGTGATCAGGTTGAGCGGCTATCTTCTTTCTCGCATTTTGTCGCCCCCATCCATGGTTTTCAGGTTGGACAGGATGGTCAGATTAGTACTTTTGGTTTACGAACCTCGCTGAATGTAGTTTTGGGAGAATGTTTTATAGATATTGAATCCTTGCGGCAACCGGTGGTTTCGGCGGCGATTATCTCAAAAGAATCATCCGCGCGGTCATCCGCTGTACCCAGTAAAGGCGGGACCTGGCGTCAATTGTTTGTATCTGCAGGCAGTGAAATTGACCGGACGGCGTCCGGTCTTTTACCGGTAAACCAGGTGATCGCGTTTTTACGTGCTGGTTGTGAGCAGGGTCTTTTGCATTCGGCCCATATTGGATTAATGCCGTTGGGCGGCATCTGCGGGCCGATGGATATAATCTGGCAGGACAGGGGTAAGGAAGATGCAGAAATATTATTTTCAATGGAAACCTGGCCGGTGTCCGCCACGATTGCCGACAATATCCAAAATCATTTACTGTCTTTGCTGGGAGTATCTGATTGCGGTTAAAATTGCGTTTTTTCATCATAAATTTTGTTATAATCCTCGCGTATGGATAAGCCCAAACTCGATCTTAAAAACATGACAGTGGCGGAACTTACTGCTGCCTGCGCCGAATTTGGCCTTCCCGCGTTTAAAGCCCGCCAGGTTTTTAGCTTTATCCACCAAAAGCTTGTCCAAAGCTTGGATGCCGTGACCACGCTTAAGTTGGATGAGCGCGAAAAGCTTAAGTCAGCGTATTTCATTTCGGCCTTGCCGCCGGCCAGAAAACAAACTGGCGGGGGAGTGGTTAAGGCGGCGTTTAAGTTGATGGATGGGGTGGTGGTTGAGGCGGTTTTGATGGAGCATGACGGAGAACGCCGCGCAGTGTGCGTTTCGTCGCAGGTTGGCTGTCCGGTAAAGTGCGATTTTTGTGCTACCGGACGGATGGTTTATAAAAGAAATTTGACGGTGGCCGAGATTTTGTCGCAGGTCTATTATTTTACAGGTGAAGATGGCGAGGCGGCGTGCGGTACCCGCGATGATGCGGCAAAAGCTGGCCCCCAACCTAAAGGTATCTCCAACGTGTTGTTTATGGGGATGGGGGAGCCGTTCTTTAATTATGCCAATGTTTTGGCGGCGGCCAAGATTTTGAATCACCCGCTGGGGTTAAATATTGCCGCGCGCAAAATTGTTTTTTCCACGGTCGGGATTATTCCGGGCATACAAAAACTAGCTAACGAAAAAGAGCAATTTCGGCTGGCCTGGTCATTGGCGGCCCCGTTTGATACTCTGCGCAAACAATTAGTCCCGCTTAAAGATTTACCCCCATTAGTGTCTACCATTGCGGCATTGCAGGCGTACCAAAAAAAGTGCGGCCGCCGGATTACAATTGAATACGTTTTGCTGGCGGGGGTGAACGACAGCGCAGAATGTTTGCGCGAACTGGCGCGCATCAGCCGAAGCATTCACAGCAATATTAATTTGATTACTTATAACCCTTCGCCGGGAATAAAATTTACCAGCGGCAATGCGGCCGCGGCAGAAAAATTTTTACAGCCGATGGGAGTAAATGTGGTGGTGCGGCGGAGTTTTGGCGGAGAGATTGCGGCGGCTTGCGGACAATTGGCCGGGAAGCCGCAATAATATATACAATGCAGAGGCGGCTTAACGTGCAAAGAGCAAAGCTACAAAAGCTAAAATCAATCATTAGCGGAATGCAAAGCGTTTTAGTGGCCTATTCTGGCGGATTGGACAGCACATTTTTGCTGGCGGTAGCGCTTGAAGCGCTGGGGCGCAAAAATGTTTTGGCGGTAAATGCGTTATCGGAAACGTATCCTGCGCATGAAGCCCGGTCAGCCCAAAAAATCGCCAAAAAACTGGGCGCGCGGCTAATTAAAATCCAATCCGGAGAACTGGAAAACCCGGAGTTTGTAAAAAACCCCCCAGACCGCTGTTATCACTGCAAAAAAGAGTTATTTTCGCGTTTGCTGGCGGTCGCCAAAAAACAGCATATTGCGCAAGTTGTCGATGGCACAAATGTGGATGATGATTCGGATTACCGGCCGGGGTCGCGCGCAGCGCATGAGCTTGGCATTCGCAGTCCCTTAAAGGAAGCCGGCATCACCAAAGCTGAAATCTGCAGTTTGTCGCGGAAGATGAAACTGCCTACCTGGGACAAGCCATCGTATGCATGTTTGGCGTCGCGTTTTCCTTATGGCACAAAAATTACCAAAGATATTTTACGCCGGCTGGATGAGGGGGAAAATTATTTACGAAAACTTGGTTTTCGACAGGTCCGCGCGCGCCATCACGGAAATATGGTGCGGATTGAGTTGGGGGAAGGGTGGCGCCCGGCCCGGAGTCTTTTCCCAAAAATCGTCAAGAAATTCAAGTCCCTGGGCTATACATATATAACGCTGGATTTAGAGGGCTACCGGACGGGGAGCATGAATGCGGAGATTCAGGCCAAAAACAAAGGTTGAGACAACTCTTGCGGAACCGGTAATCCGGCGGCGATGAGACTGGCGGTTATATGACTTCGATAAGTACGATCAAATCTTTGCATATCTGGCGGGCTTCCCCGCAACCCCCCGTACCACCACATAAAACAGCTGGTTTCGCTTTCGTATAAACTGACCAATGCTCTGGCTAACGGGCTAAGTCGATGCAGTCCGCGGCTTAGCGCTCCCAGCCGAAGTACCGCATAAATTTCATCTTGTGCCGCGATCATTTCTTGAGGTGTAAAACGTATGCCCAGCTCTGATGACAGGTGTGCCAGTTGCTCCCAGGGTTTGATATGACCTTCTTCACCGGTCCAAACATGCAGTGCATTGCTATGCAGTGTGTTCCCAGCCCAGGAACCTGGCCAAACGTCGGTAATAATTCTGTGGTCTTGTAGCTCGTTTCCGATTTGAGATAACAGGACCATTTCGATCGTACCTTCTGCTTCCAGCCGGGCCAGCTCCTGATAAAATGTGGTAAAAAATAACCGGGCGTCTTCGGGGCGGCATTCTTGCAAGTTTTCTCCGTCAAGGCAGAGTGTTACTAACGGCGAAGGCGGGCCATAAATTGTTTGATACTTAGGCCCAGCGTACTCACGCCCGATGGTTAATATGTCTTGGATAATCTTGTGAGCTGCCGCTTCTTGCTGATCAGGTTCAACCCAGCCAATTGCATCCGATAACCCACGATCCCGAAAAACCAATCGACAATCGTTGTCCGTGGATAGGCCGGGGACGTTAACCCGCCACGGCATGAATTTGTTTTGCCAGGCGTGTTGATCTTGGGTCATGCGAGATCGTTTACTAATGCCTTCGTCTGCCAGAACAAACCAAACTGAAGGCAGGGCTTGACGGAGCAAAGGGAACAAGGCATTGCAGACGGCTCCTTCGGAAGGCCATAACCCGCGGGGCGGTCTCCCAAAGATACGTTCGTAAGAAATTCCCGCCATGTGCAACTGGGCGCGGGCGTCATCCGGATGGATATAAGGTACAATCCTGCCATAAGGGACGGTAGGCCGGCCAAAACGTTCGGAATCACAAACCAGGGGTACGATACAATGATTATACGGTGAAGTGGTGATTTCACCATCGCCGCGTTCTTGCATTACCCGATAAATGTCTAAGATTTTTTTGATTATTCTAAATTGGATGCGCAGTATTTCATCTTTTTCTTGTTCAGTATAATGGGGTGGTTGCTTGCGCAATAATTCTGCTACCCGGTCTACCTGGTTTTCAACTCCAAACATTACTAGGTTGCTTAAGACCTGAATATCCAGGTAGTCCTGTGTATTAAAAGCGCTAATGATCGTAGCGGTTTTGCCGGCATCAAATTGTTCCCAAGGGATAGGTTTTAATTGTCCAGGTCTCATTAGAGTCCGCCCGCCGACGGCCGCATTTAACTTTGCGTAAAGCTCCTTAAAACGAGGATTCCGGCCAATTTGAATCGGATCGACGGCAGTATCCAAAAAGCTTTGCAAAACCTCCAATTTGTCTTCCGGAGTTAATTGCGCGGCTGTTTTTCGGGTTAAAAATAAATGCCGATCCGCCGCATTTTCATTGCCTAACAGGAATTCAATTTGATTTACCAGGCTGTGGGTAATATTAAAATGTACTTTTACTCCGTGCTGTAGGGCCCAGGTTGGCATGTCATGGTAGGCCCGCAGACAGTGTTTTCGAACGTAAGGGAAAGCGCCCATTAATGTTCCGGAGGGAGTGCTCTCTAGATAGGACGGTTGGTGCATATGGTAGACAATTGCTACCTTGATTGGCCGTCTAGCGGCGGTGGCAGATGATATAGCTGCTTCTGGCATAAGGGGCCCTATTCCTTTTCTAATTTTTTATCGTTCCTTTTAGCGAAAAATCTCACAATTTATGGTAAAATTTTTTAGGAGGAAAAAAGTATGTTCAATAAAATCAACACAGACATAGCTAACGCGATGCGGGCAAGGGATACGTTGCGCCTGGAAACCCTGCGCATGATGAAGTCAAAAATCCTTTTGGTGAACGCACGAGGGGATTTACCTGAGGCCGATATTATTAAAATATTAACAAAATATGCCAATTCCCTAAAAGAAGAAGCCAGCGAAGCGCAAAAGGTGGGCCGGCCGGAAACGGCTGAACATGCCCGCGCAGAGCTAAAGATAGTTGAAGAGTATTTGCCCAGGCAATTGACCGAAGATGAAATTAAGGCCGCGGTGGAAAAAGTTGTGCAGGAATTGGGCGCAACTTCAATGAAAGATATGGGGCGGGCAATGAAAGAAGTGCTGGCACGCCACCCAGGGGTGGATGGGGCAATTGTTAGCCGGCTGGTGAAAGAGGCGTTGAGTAAAAATACTGCTTGACATAGCCAGGTGAGCTATGCTATCCTGTCCCAGTTAAAGGTCGAAGTTAATGGTAAGTGTACAAGATACATTGAACGAGAGAGTTGCGACTTGAGTTGCGAGTGCCTCACAAATTTTGGGCCTCAGTTTCCATTAATCGCAGATAAATTATTTAGGAGAATACATTACACATGAAAAGTTTATTTGTAGGCAATTTGCCATGGTCAGTGACTGATGCTGATTTACAGGCAAAATTTGCTGAATTCGGTGCCGTAGTTGCGGCCCGGATAGTTACCGATAAGTTTTCTGGGAAATCACGCGGTTTTGGTTTTGTTGACATGGAAGATGCCGACGCTGAAAAAGCCATTGCAGCCATGAACGGCTATAAATGGGGCGACCGGAACATCACCGTTAACGAAGCCCGGCCCAAGACTGATCGCCGTGACCGTGGACCCAGAGATGATCGCAGAGATTTTAACCGGTTCTAAATATTAGATCGGTTTGATTTCAAAAATTAAAGACGCTCGAGCAATTGGGCGTCTTTGATTTTTATATGGGTGATGACGACTGGAGTTTCAGGCCGGTCGCGCTCGTCCCGCGGCAGGTTGGAAATTTTATCCGCTACCGCTTGCCCTTCAATGACTTGGCCAAAAATGGTGTGTTTGCCGGTAAGCCATGGGGTGGGGACGGTAGTGATGAAAAACTGCGACCCGTTGGTGTTGGGGCCGGAATTGGCCATGGCCAGGCGCCCGGGCTTATCAAACTTAACGCCCGCCGCAATTTCGTCCTCAAACTGATAACCAGGCCCGCCAATTCCTACCCCCAGCGGATCACCGCCTTGAATCATGAAATTAGGGATTACGCGATGGAAAATGGTCCCGTCGTACAGAGGGCGTTTTTCGGTTGCGTGTGTTTTGGGATTGGTCCATTCTTTGGTGCCTTGTGCGAGATTCGCAAAATTGGCCACGGTTTTGGGGGCGGTTTTGGGATAGAGTTCGCACACCATGGTTCCCTGGCTGGTTTCGATAATTGCAAACATTGTATCCGGCATTGGCGGTGGCCCTCCCATTGCAGAAATTAGTGCCGCGCCGATCAAAAAAATGATTATTAATCCAATTTTTGAAAAACGCCGCATAGTGAAAAGAATTATACAACATTTTCCTCTTGTCAGCCCATAAAGATTGTGGTAAAATTAATTCAAATTTAATACCTCGTTTACACAGATTACTGATACAGCCGATAAACTCAATACAGTACACAGCAGTAAAAACAAAAACAGCAAACTAATCCCGGGGAAAAATAATGAATATGTCGGAACTAAAAAATCAATATCTGACTTTTAAGATTGTGCCGCACGGGGCGGACAAAAGCACCTTTGATCTCCGGGTCAAATACGCAACCTTGTACCGCTTGGGGATTCTGGCCATTTTTCTAATGTTTTTTACCACCGCGCTGTTTATTTATTCTGCTGCACTGTCCAAACGCCTGGTTAATTATAAGCTGGTTTTGGAGGCCGGCCAGTCCCAGCAGCAGCAGTTGTCTTACCTTTCCGAAGAAGCGGGAGAATTGAGAGCGGCAATCAAGGAACTGGCCGCCAAGGAAAATGAAATGCGCAGATTACTGGGCTTGCGTTTGGTTGTTCCGGAGCCGGCTACGGGGCGCCGCTCCGCCGCCCCTTCCCTGGTAGTTTCAGAAGAGCGCCGAAAAACGGATAAAAGTTTGGGTCCGCAATCCGGAGATGTTTCCCAAAGTTTAGCCAAGGCCAAAACGGAGCTTACCAAACATCGGCAAAGTTTGGCGGATTTGCAAAAAACGGTGGGCGAGCTTCGCCAGCGTTTTGCGCAGACCCCTTCTTTGTGGCCGGTCTACGGTAAAGTTGTTTCCGGTTACGGATTTCGGTTTTATCCCTGGAGAGGATTCCATACTGGAGTGGATATAAAGGCCTGGTATGGCGCGCCGGTGCGCTCATCTGCGGCAGGGGTGGTGTCTTATGCGGGCTGGCGCAGCGGCTACGGCCGGACGGTTGAAATTAATCACGGCTTTGGGGTTTCCACCCTGTACGCGCACAATTCCAAATTGTTGGTCACGGTCGGGCAAAAGGTTATCAAAGGACAGGTGATTGCCAATATCGGGTCCACCGGATTTTCTACCGGACCGCATTGCCACTACGAAGTGCGCCGCAATGATATTCCTATTAACCCGGTGGCTTACCTGGGGTTAAAGATATTTTCGGCTGACGGGTCCAGGGCCCAATGACCACGCTGTACATTTGTGCAACTCCTATTGGTAACCTTTCGGATGTTTCTCCAAACCTTTTGGAAACCCTGCGTTCCGTTGACTTGATAGCTGCCGAGGATACCCGCCGCATCCAGAAGATACTAAATAAATTTTCGATTAAAAACCGCACGCTTAGTTACCATAAATTCAACGTCCGGCAAAAGACCGCGTCAATTATTGCTTTTCTAAATGAGGGTAAAAACGTGGCGCTGGTTACGGATGGGGGGACGCCGGGGATTGCTGATCCGGGCAGTGAGTTGGTAGCGGCGGCGCGCCGCGAAAAAATAAAAGTGGTAGCCGTGGCCGGCCCGTGCGCCGCCGTGGCGGCACTGTCAATCAGCGGCCTAAACGCTGACCGGTTTTGCTTTGAGGGGTTTTTGCCTGCCAAAGAGGCAGCCATGCGACAAAGGTTGCAATCCCTAACCCGTGAAGATCGGCCCATTGTTTTATATGAAGCTCCCCATCGCCTTTTAAAGACATTGCGGGCGATCCAGTCCATCTTTGGGGACGCGCAGATTTTTGTGGCCCGCGAATTAACCAAAAAATTTGAGGAAAGCATGTTTGGCACGGCGGAAAATATTTTGGCGCATTTCACAAAGCATGCCCCCCGCGGCGAATTT
>JBAZQH010000027.1:0-17328 GCA_041645285.1 Candidatus Margulisiibacteriota bacterium
TGGCAAAATCCACAATTAATTGCCGCGCCAGTTTTTTAATTTGCCCAAAATCCAACCCCACCAGGTAAGGCGCAATAAACATATTGACTGCATCCCAGCCAATGGCGCCGGCAAAATGGCCGTGCAGGGCAATGGAAAACTTAACCAGCTGCGAAATCAACTCTTCTGCGTCTTCCGGCGGAGCCGACATAACCGGCGCATCCGGCAAATCGAGCCCAAATTTTTTAATGTATTCAACCGATTGCCCGCTGCAATAAGGACGGTCAATAAAGCCCAAATCGTGCAGGTGGATATCCCCACGCATGTGCGCATCCGCCACCTCCATTGAAAACACCGCCAGCAGGGCGTACTCTTTTTTGATATTTTCGGCCAGCGTCAAATTGGTAGCTTCCGGGGAGTGCGGCGTATTGGCGTTTTCACGGTTTTTGCGAAAAATGATCTTGTTGACATCAAAAACCGGCACCCCCAGGCGGGTATGCTTGCGCCGCGCTTCTTCTAATCCATATTCCAAAAGCTTGACGTCAACCAATTCTCTAATCAGCGGCGCGGTGATGTTTTCCACTGACATTGCGCGGATTTGTTTTTCTACTTCAATGCCAATGATGGAGGCAATGTCGCGATCGATTCCGGTTTCCAATACCAGTGCGTCTACAATCCGGGTCCGGTCCCACTTTAATATGTCGTCGGTCGAGGTCCGGACAAAAACCGCCAGGTCGGTGGCCTCTTCCTGCGGCGGAGCCGACAATACATTAGCGTTTAATTTTTTTTCTTCTAACGTCGCCATGTATCCACCTATTGTTCAAAATAACCCGGATTGCGCCAGCGATCCTTCAGCTCGGCAATTTTTCCTTTATTCCATCCCGAAATCCGCGAAAAATAACCTGTAATCCGGGTAATGCCCTCAATGTTTTCCGAACCGCAGGCTGGGCATTTATCGCGCAAACCCCGGACAATTTTCCCACACTCGTTACAAGATGTAAATTCCGGTGAAAATGCAATCTGTGCATTTTGCGTGTTTTTGAACGTCTTGATTACAAAATTGGCAATCGATTCGGGATGCGGCTTGGCTTCGCCCAACCACACATGCGTCAGGGCACCGGCGTCAATCAACGGATGGAATAATCCCTCGTCGCGTACCCGGTCAACCGGGTTCATCTGGTTAGAAACATTAAAGTAAGTTGAATTAGTATAATAAATTTCCCGCAGTTCCGGACTGCCCTTGACCACCCCCGCGGCTTCCACCGGATAGTGTTCCAAATCCAGCTTGGCAAAACGGTAGGCGGTAGATTCGGCCGGAGTTTGTTCCAGGACAAAATGCATACCGTACTTTTTTGACAATTCCTCGCACTTTATCCGCATGTAAGAAATGACCTTTAGCCCCAGCTTCAAGGCCTCCTTGCTCTCATGCAATTGCTGTCCAATATGGAATTGGACCAATTCGTTTAACCCCAAAATCCCCATCAGGTAACTGACTCGCCACATTCGTAAATACGGCGAACCATCCCGCTTCATGGCCAGCATCGCCAACGGGCCGTTTTGCCCTTTTTCCAGCAGGGCTTCAATAAATTCTTTCTTTTGCACGTGGGCGCGGGCCGCCAATTCCAAGGTCTCGGCAATGTCTTTAAATAGTTTTTCGTCACTGTGTTCGGCCCGGAACGCCGCCCGCGGCAGGTTTACGGTAACGTTTTGTAATGCCGAGTAACGCATTTTCCAGGGTTCGCGGGCATCGTCAAAATCAGATTGCTCAAGTTTAAACGAAAGCCGGCAGCATTCCGAAATTTTAGCGGTTTCGCCGCGGTCAAATACATAATATGTATTCCCCATTTCGGTGGAAACTTCGGCAATGTGGCGCAAAAACGCTTCGTGACCTTCGGTCTTGAAAAACTTTTCGGTCATGTGCACCAGCGGCTTGGGAAAGAAAAACGGCCGGCCCGACCCATCCCCTTCTTTATATACATCAAACAGCGCCCAGGCAAAATCCTGGGATTCCTTGGTATAATCGGCATAGGTTTTGCCCGTATATTTTCCACCCGGGCCAATTGCCGGCACTTGTTCGAAATGTTTCGGCACTTCCCAGTAAATGTTAATATCCGAAAAAATTGCCTGGCCCCCGCGCGCCACCGCCTGTTGGCTGTATTCGTAAATCATCATTTGCGCAATTTGCTTCATTTCGGTTTTTGACATACCCTCCAAAAACGGCGCAAAAAATATGTTGACCGCATCCCAGCCAATGGCTCCCGCAAATACACCCTGCAGTGCGGCTGAAAACTTAACCATTTGGGCCAATAATACTTCAGGATGTTTTGCTGGTTTGGCAATCGACAGCGCATTGGGTAAATCTAAACCAAACTTTTTAACGTATTCTACCGATTGCCCGCTGCAATAAGGACGGTCAATAAATCCCAAATCGTGCAAATGCAAATCGCCGCGCATGTGCGCATCTGCAATGTCTTGCGAAAAAACATGGAGCAGTGCAAATTCTTTTTTAATGCCTTCGGACAGCGTCAGGTTGGTGGCTTCGGGGCCGTGGGGCACGTTGGCGTTTTCTTTGTTGGGACTTAAGATAATTTGCTTTACATCATATAATGGGGTTCCGAGGCGGGTGTGGCGGCGGCGCGCTTCTTCCAGTCCGTGCTCCAATAATTTAACATCCACCAATTCGCGGATCAGCGGGGAAGTAATGGTTTCAATTTTTAAAGAGCGGATTTGTTCCTCAACTTCCAGGCCAATCAAATCCGCCGTGGCCGAATCCAGCTCGGTTTCGCGGATCAGCGCCGCCACAATTTTTTCACGGTCCCACCCTACAATGTTATCCCCGGAAGTCCTGACAAAAAGCGCTAAATCCGTCGAATCATCCCGCTTGCTCATTTTATTCAACATCGAACTGGTATGCATTTTTTCCTCCTCTTAAAAATTCACTTCCGTGGTGCCACTTGCCATTAGCTGCTGCTCTTAACCGGCGCCAAATCCCGGATCTCTTTTAAAAACTGGGTCACATCCGTAAAATTGCGGTAAACCGATGCGTAACGCACATACGCAATCTGGTCAATTTTTTGCAAACGCTCCATTACCAGATCACCAATCCAGGCCGTAGGAATTTCTTTTTTACCTTCGCGCCGGATCACTCTTTGCACTTCATCCACCAATGCTTCAATTGTGTCGGAGGCCACCGGTCTTTTTTCGCAAGCGCGCACAACCCCTTTGGTAATTTTGTTCACATCAAATTGTTCACGGGTTCCGTCCCGCTTCACTACATTTAACGGGATTTCCTCAATGCGTTCGTAAGAAGTAAACCGGCCTTCACATTTTTGGCACTCCCGGCGGCGGCGGATAACATTGCTTTCATCCGTTTCGCGGGACTCAAGTACCTTATCTTCCAGGTTACCACACAATGGACAGCGCATAAAAAACAACCCTATATTTAGTAGTGAGAGCCAATTTTAGGCACTACATATAGGGTTGTCAAGCAAATATTAAGTTTTTTTAATAATTTATTTTGGAACGCAGGCATTCGCCGGACACACGTTTGCACAAGCTCCACAGTCAGTACATTTGGCCGGATCAATTATATACTTGGGATCACCCGCGCTGATCGCTTGAGTGGGACATTCTGACTCACACGCGCCGCAAGCAATACACTCATCGGTAATTTCGTAAGCCATTTATTCACCTCCTAAAATAAATTTTATTAATTCGGAAAAATATCGCCAACTTTTACTTTTCGTCCCAAAACAAAATCGTACGCTGACATTTTTTTGCCGGAATCGGGCTGGACTTCTTCCAGCAAAATGCCCTGATCCGCCGCCGCCACCACAAAGCCACGGCCGTTGATTATATCAACTACCGCCCCCGGCGCAAACGGTTTTTTGAATTCATAAAAATTTTTATCGGCACGCAAAATCTTCAATGGTTTGCCCTTATAATATGTAAAGGCGCCCGGCCAGGCCTCGCAGGCGCGGATGCGGTCGCGGGTTGCGCGTGCGGTCTTTTTGAAATCCAAGCTACCCTCCTCTTTGCGCAAGGCCGGGGCAAAACTGGCGCACGCATTATCCTGCGGCACGGTTGCAAACCTGCCATTTTCAATTGCCTTTATAACTGACAATAACAAAGGCGCACCCGCCGCGAATAATTTATCCATTAATGTCATAGTCGTGTCATCAGCGTCGACTGAGATTTTTGCTTGGGAAAAAATTGGGCCAGTATCCAACCCCGCATCTAATTGCATAATAGTGACACCGGTTTCTTTTTCACCGTTTAAGATTGCCCACTGGACGGGGGCTGCGCCGCGGTATTTTGGCAACAGTGAAGCATGTACATTGATACAACCATGTTTGGGAATTTCTAAAATTGCTTTGGGCAATATTTTTCCATAAGCCACCACCACAATCAAATCCGGGCTCAACGCTTTCAATCCACCAATAAAAGCCGGATCTTTTACGCTTTCGGGCTTTTGGATTGGTAATTTTATTTGCGCCGCTAATTCACTAACCGGTGAGCCCGCCAGCTTTTGCCCGCGCCCCCGGCCGCGATCAGGCTGGGTTACCACTAAAATTATTGCCTGGCGCGCAGCCAGTAGCGCTTGCAGAATTTTTTTGGCTGGTTCCGGGGTACCCATGAAAATTATACGCATTACAACATCTCTTCTTTGGGTTCTTTTTCGCGGGGCACATATTTTATCAAGGCCGGATCTTTTACCCGGTCAATCAAAACTTTACCGTCCAAGTGGTCAATTTCATGCTGAAAAACCGTGGCCAGCATACCCTCCGCGCAAAATTCCGCCGGTTTACCGTTTTTATCCAGGCCTTTTACCGTAACCTGCGCCGCGCGCTCCACCGGGCCTTCAATGCCCGGCAAAGACAAGCACCCTTCGGTAAAAGTTTGTTTGCCGGCTTTTTTGACAATTTTTGGGTTGATCACCACGATTGGCCCCTTGCCAATATCAATCACAATCAAGCGGATGTTTTGCCCAACTTGCGGAGCCGCCAAGCCAATCCCCGGCGCCGCCTGCATGGTTGCAATCATATCCACCACCAGCCGCTTGATTTCGGGTGTAACTTTACCTATGGCCTTGCTTTTTTTGCGCAAGATTGGGTTTGGATAAGCGATAATATTAAGTATTGCCATGACGGGGAAATCATAACATATTCTGGGGGTCAACATCGATGGCCAAATTCACATCGCGCGGCAATTTTATGGTTTCCAGCTGGCGGTGCAATGCTTGAGTGCATGCCTCCAGGTCTTTTGTTTTTATCACTATATGGTAGCGGTATTTTCCGCGCACCTTAGCAATAGGAGAAAGAGCCGGCCCTAAAATTTCGCAATCCTTTGGCAGCTTCCCCGCTAAAGCTTGCACAATTTTTTCCGCTGCTGCCGCCGCCACACTTTCTTTTACCGCGGTAAAAATCAGCCGGATTAAATCCACAAACGGCGGAAACTGCGCCTCCTCGCGCATTTTAATTTCTTCAGCATAAAATTTGGGGTAGTCATGTTGGGCCGCCGCCGCGATGGCATAATGGTCCGGCAAATAAGTTTGGATAATGACTTTCCCCGGCAAGTGGTGCCGGCCGGCCCGTCCCGCCACCTGCGTCAATTGCTGAAAAGTGCGCTCCCCCGCCCTAAAGTCCGGCAAATTCAAACTGGTGTCCGCGGCCACCGCACCCACCACCGTTACCTGCGCCACATCCAACCCTTTGGTCACCAATTGCGTCCCAATTAAAACATCGGCTTTCCCTTCTTTAAAAGCTCCGTAAATGGCGGCATGCGCGCCGCGTTTATCCGTCAGCTGGCGGTCCAAACACAAAATACGCGCCCGCGGAAATGCATCGGCCACCGCCGCTTCCACCCGCTGGATCCCGCTGCCAAAAAATTTTATCGCACTGCTTTGACAATTTGGGCAAACTACCGGCGCGGACACTTTTTTGCCGCAGCGGTTGCAAACCAGTTTTTCCTCTTTTTTATAATACGAAAGCGAAACCGAGCACTGGGGACACTCTACCGTTTTGCCGCAATCACGACACATGACAAACGAAAAATAACCCAGGCGGTTAAGATATAAAATTACTTGCTCTTTACGTTCCAAGGCCGCCGCCATTGCCCGCCGCAAGGGAAGGGATAAAATTGAGCGGTTGCCGCGCTTGAGCTCGGCACGCATATCTACCAGGGTCACCGGCGGCAGGGGCCGCTGGTCAATCCTCTCCGGCAAGGTAATTTTTTGGTATCGGCCCCGCTCGGCATTAAAAAAACTTTCCACCGCGGGCGTGGCACTGCCCAACACCAAAGGGATATTTTTTTGCCGGCAAATGAATTCGGCCACGGTTCGGGCATGATAGCGGGGGCTCTGGTCTGATTTATAAGTATTTTCAAATTCTTCGTCCAAAATAATAATGCCCAAATTTTTCAAGGGAGAAAAAAGCGCGGTGCGCGTCCCTAATACCACCCGCACCTGTCCGGCCTTGATCCGCTGCCATTCGCGCTGCCGCTCCGCCACAGTTTTATCGCTGTGCAAAATTGACAGATGATCGGTAAATCTTTCCGTAAACCTTTCAATTAACTGGGGAGTTAAAATAATTTCCGGAACCAAAACGATTGCCGCTTGCCCTTTTTCCAAAACTTTTGCGACCGCCTGCAAATACACTTCGGTCTTGCCGGATCCGGTCACCCCGCACAATAAAATGGTTTGGGATTTTTGCTTTTCCAGGCACTCAAAAATCAAATCCAGCGCGGCTTGCTGATACGTCGTTGGTTTAAAATGACGACCAATTGTAATCGATTGTCCCCCTCCCCGCACCAATTTTGGGCTTTGGGCATCAGACCGGCGCCCGTGAATTTTTTCTACGCCGCCCCTTTTTCTTTCCGCTTTTTCCTCTCCCTTCATTCCCGCCGGCATAAAAAGATGCAAGGCCTTAATCAAGAAAGCACCGTAATGCATTGAGATAAAACGCGCCCGCGCCAGGGTTTCTTCATCAAAAAACCGCTCCGCGCTCAGCACTTTAGCAATGGGTTTTACTTTTTCCACGTCTGCTTTTTCCACCAAACCCACCACATACCCTACCTCCAGCCTTTTGCCAAAAGGGATTAAAACCTGCGTCCCAATCTGGATCGGCAAATCTTCGGGGATAAGGTAATGGTACGGCTTGTCAAAATCGCGGGCAGGATTAGCGAGGATTATTTCTGCAAACATACAAAATCCAAAATACGGTTGGCCAGCTCGCTTTTGGGCTGACGCGGCAGGTCAAACACCTTTCCCGCGGCAGAGATTATCTTGACGGCATTGTCATCGGCGCCAAACCCGACGCCGGGGCGGGAAACATCGTTGGCAACAATCAGGTCTAACCCCTTGTCTTTCAATTTTTGCCGGGCGTTTTTCACTAAATCCCCGGTTTCGGCGGCAAACCCGATAATTTTCCGGCTGCCTTTATTTTTGCGTAAGCTTTTTAGAATGTCCGGGGTAGCTGCCAACTTTATCAGTTTGCCGGCGCCGGGTCCCTTTTTTATTTTTTGCGCAGAGACCTTTTCCGGCGCAAAGTCCGACACCGCCGCCGCCATAATCAATGTGTCCGCTGACTGAAAATTTTGGGTAACTGCCCGATACATCTCGCTGGCGGAACGCACCTTAATTACCTTGATACCGGCAGGTTCAGCCAACGCCGTGGGGCCCGCCACCAAAACCACCTCTGCGCCGCGACCGGCCGCCGCGGCGGCCACGGCATAGCCCATTTTACCGGAAGAGCGGTTCCCGATATATCTCACCGGATCAAAGTCCTCGTAAGTAGGCCCAGCCGTCACCAAAATTTTTCGGCCTTTTAAATCTGCCGCAAAAATCCGGCCAATTTCCTTAAAAATTTCGTCTATTTCCACCATCCGCCCCGCTTTGGTATTTCTCTCAGTTGCGCAAGTTGTAGTATCACAGGCCAAACGGCCCGCCACCGGCCCCAAAAATTTGTATCCCTGTTTTTTCAATGTTTGCGCATTTTCCTGCACCATTGCGTTTTCCCACATCCGGCCGTTCATGGCCGGGCAAATTATTTTTGGGCAAACTGCCGCCATCACCATGGTAGTTAAGGGATCATCCGCAATCCCGTGCGCAATTTTGCCCAGTACATTGGCCGTAGCCGGCGCCACCAAGAATAAATCGGCTTTTTCGGTTAAAGTAATGTGCGGCACGGAGAGAGTGGACAATTCGTCGGCAAAAAGATCAACAATTACTGGATTTTTGGAAAGAGTGCGGAAAGTTAACGGGGTCACCAATTTGGTTGCGGCCTCAGTCATAATAACCCAGACATCGGCACCCTCTCGTCGCAAGCGCGAAACCAACCCGCAAATTTTATAGGCCGCAATACTGCCGGAAACACCAACCAGAATGGTTTTGTTTTTAAGCACAGAAACCTTTTCCTCTTACTTATCCTATTCCTTTTCCTTTTTCAGCGCCCGCTTGGTCCCCTTGGCCAAAGTATCCAAAACCGAGGTAGAACGGGTCAGGGATTGTTCCTCAATCCGGTGCTGGTCGGCTTTTTCTTGTTCCTGGGCTTTTTCCAGCGCCACCCCTTTCAGGACCTTAATTTTAATCTTATCCCTGGCCAGTTCTTTTAAGGCCGTGATGATAGGATTAGTAGGGTCAAAATCGTTGACGTAGGGTAGTGACCCCGCCAAAATTTGTCCGGCCCGGCCCGCCGCCGCTTTGGTCAAAATAAACTTATTCTCTGCCTTGGTCATCAAATTATCAATCGACATGGGACTAAATTTTTTCTCTTTTGTACTCATCAGTTAATCAACGTCCTTTCTTTTTCAACATGGATAATGGCCCGGATTTTTTCCGCGGCCGACTCAACCTTGTCGTTTACCACTATGTAATCGTATTTTTCCATCACCTGCAGTTCCGCAATGGCCGCCCGCAGGCGATAATTAACCAGTTCTTCGTTTTCGGTTTTACGCTTCTTTAACCGGAACGCCAAAATATCGACCGAAGGCGGAATCAAAAATACAAAGACCGCGTGCGCGGCAAACTTTTTGTTTTGCAGCACTTCTTTAATACTCTGCGCCCCCTGCACGTCTACTTCCAGGGCCACCACTTTCCCTTTTCCAAGTTGCTCCTCAATGTACGTTTTTGGGGTCCCGTAATAAGCGCCGTGGACTTCCGCCCATTCCAAAAATTTCCCGGTCTTTACCATCTCGGAAAATTGTTCTTTGGTTACAAAAAAGTAATCTTCGCCTTCTTTTTCGCCTGGCCGCGCCGACCGGGTAGAGGCAGAAACCGATAATTTAAGGCCCGGGGCAATTTTCATAACCCGGTCAACCACCGTGCTCTTCCCCACCCCCGACGGCCCCGAAATGACCACCAAAAGGCCTTTCACACTGCTGGTCTTTTTTGTCATAAGAAGTGTTGATTATAACGTAAAAGCTGAATTTTCGCAATACGCTTTGTCGCTCGGCCAGATACCCCATTTCGCTCACTCGCTCCAAGGGTATCTGTGCCTCGCTTGCCAAAGACAGATTGCAAAATAAACCTTAAGCTCTATAATACAATCAAATCTTAGGCAAGGAGGTTTCATCAGATGAGTAAAAGGTTATTGGTAGTCCTGGTTTCGTTCCTGGCTTTGCTGGTTACCTGCTCTGCCGCTTCGGCGCTGCTCAGCGTTTCCGTTTTGGCCTCCAATATGTCCTTATCCAGTCGCAGTTCCTCTAGCCCAGTTAGTGTGACCGGCGTTGGGGCGCGGGTCGAGCTTCCAATACTGTTCTTTTGCGAAACCAATGTCGAAGCAATCATGTATAATTATCAATCCGGCAGCTACAGTTGCCAAATCGTCCCGATCACGCTGAATTTGGAATTTGGCATTCCCACCACCCCATTATATTTGGGGGTTGGCGGAGGCCCAACCATGATCAGCTGGAGCGGAAGCAGCTCTTCACCGACCAATCTTTTGAACTACCATGCTTACCTGGGATACCAACGTCAATTTGCTCCACTCAGCAGTTATTTTCTCCAGGCCGGATACGAAGTAATTACCATGCAATCCGACACCACGCTCAGCAACGGGATTTCCGGGCTGGGATTCAAAGCGGGGTTAACTTTCGGAATATAATTATTCACTTTTCATCAGTTTCTAAAATCGGCTATTGCGGCTATACGTAATAGCCGATTTTGTTTATAATAAGTCATAAGTTGGCCTATGTTCAAACAAAAACGTAATATTATCATCTGCGCCGGGGTTCTTTTCTTTTGCAGCATTTTCCTGTGCGGCTATTCGGCAATGCAATGGCCCGTTTTTTTCAGCACCCCCTTAAAACAAGAAATTGCCCGGCAACTGTCCCGGGCCTTAAATCGTGAGGTAACCGTCGGCAACGTAAAGGGAGGCCTGCTGTACCAAACCACATTGTCCGACATAAAAATCGCCAAAGAAAAAAAACTTAAAGACGGAACTCTGGCCACAATTGATTCTGCCACCATCACTTACCATCCCCTCAAATTTATCCTCAACCGGGCAAATATTCTCCCCGCCATTTCTCGCATTGAAGTTTCGGGCCTGCACGCCAATGTAATCCGTGAAAAAGACGGGCAATTAAACGTAGCCCGCCTGCTGTCCGCCGCCGACCCCGCCCATCCGCCGGGCTACTTTCCTTTTCGCGCAAAAGTTACGGTAAAAAACGGAACCATTGACTTTGCAGATCTGGCGGGAATTTTTCCGCGACCACTCACGCCACCATTTAAATGCCAGTTCACTGACCTGGCCGCCAACCTGGATTTCCGAACAAAAGGACGGCTGACCTTTTCTTCTTCCGGAATCATTCTCCAAAACGGGGCCGCGAACCCCGTCGCATGCCTGGGCGAAGTCAATTTAAAAAACACTAAAAGCAAGTTTACCATCCAAGCTCAAAACCTTGAGTTAAAAACCTGGTTTGACTATGTGATCCCGCAGATTGGAATCCAAGCCGAAACCGGCAGAGCGGATGTCAACCTGGTCTTGTCCACTCAGCCCGACAACCCTACCCACCCCGTTGCAGCCGAAGGGGAAGCCCAAATATCCCAAGCTCAACTTTTACTGCCCGGACACCGGATCAATAATATCAACGGGGCGGTCGCCTTCACCTCCGACCAGGTAACCCTCAAAAAAGTCCGGGTGGCCTACGAAAAAATCCCAGCCCTGGTTTCGGGCCGCATTTTTAACTTTGAAAACCCGCAGTTGGATTTAACCATCACTTCTCCAAGCAATTTTAACTGGTCAACCCTGCCCGCGTCCTTTAACTTCCTGCGCGCCAGCAAACTTTCCGGCACGGGTTCCTATATAATTTCCGCCACCGGGCCGGTACCGCACCCGGTTTTGTCCGGCAAGTTCGAGGTATTGGCCGGTAAAATATTTGGGTACGCTTGTTACGGAAATGCACTTTTGTCCGGCAACGAGAACGCCTTGCTCTTCAACGTCAATACGCTCAACCTTTGCGGCGGGGCATTATCCGGGCCGGTTTATTACTCGTTGAACCAAAAAAATCCAGAGATAAAAAGCACGGTTGCCCTGCGCGGCCTTAACCTGGCCGAATTGGCTAACGAAACGCCCGGAGTGAGCGGCCGGATTTACGGCAAAGCCGAAATATCCGGAACACTGGATAATTTAAACGGCGAAATCGCCGCCAACTTGTTTGAGGCCGAACTGTTGGGGCAGCCAATTGATGCTGTGGCGGCCACCTTCAACTCCCGGGGCGGGGAGACCACGCTCCATAAATTTGAATTGTCCTCGAAGCAGGCATCCCTTGAGTCGCACGGCACCGTTGCCAAGGATTTAAAATTTTCGCTCTTTGCTGATTGCCGCAACGTCAAGCTTAAAGGCGAAGGGCCGCTGGGCCCGATGGCAGCCGATTTACAAAAATTTACCGGCGCATTTTCCGGTCAGTTCAACGATGAGCTTTTGGCTCACCCCCTGTTAAACTTAAACTGCAGCGGCGAGGTTTTCTTGAAAAACGGCGCAATTGGCCAGCAAAGCATCGGCTTGGCACAAAGCCAGTTCAAGCTGGAAGACGGCCGCCTCACGGTTGACGAGTTTTCAGCAACCTCAGGAAAAACCACCGTCCGCGCCAACGGCTGCGTAGGCGGCAAAGACACCTCCCTCCTCATCACCGCCAAAAATGCCAGCTTTTCCGATTTAACAATCTTAAACCAATTTCTCCCCGACAAGTTTGACCATCCCACCGGCCGGGCAGACCTTACCATCTCGGTTAGCGGGAACCTGCCCCAAAACCTAAAATTTGATTCATGGCTCTTTTTAGGCGACCTAAATTATGATGTTGACTGTACCTTGCATAACGCCAAGTTTTACCATACCTTCTTCCAAAATTTTATGTTGAATTTCAGCTGGCGTGATCACCTGCTCTCTACCCTCGACGCCGATTTCAAAACGCGCACTTCCACCCTGCGAGCCCGACTATCCCGCGCACCAGCACAGATTCAGCTGGATGCCCACGGCTATCTGGACTTGGACGAATTCCAGTTTTTGCTTTTTCGCTTCGGCAAATTAGGCGGACAGGTGAATTTTAATCTGGCCGCCACGGAAGCCCCCAATAACCCACTATTTAAGATAAAAGTGGCTGCCAATAATTTTATTTACAATTCAATCCAGCTGGACAAATTCAACGGCGAATTTCAGTTGGACCAAAACACTCTTTCCACCATCCAGCCAGTCGCCGCCAAAATAAAAGGAAACCAATATACAATTGACGGGCAAATTAATTTTCGGACCGCTGCCGGGGGGCAATGGCTCCCGGACAGCTCTGACCTGACGATCCACTTGAGCAATGCTGACTTGGGGGGAATTTACGCCATCACCCAAAACATCCTGGCCGAAACCAGCCGTTTTATTATATCCCCCACCATTCTCGGAAAAACCATCCACTCCCGGTCTATGCTAAATTTTTCTACTCCCGACCCGCAAAAATTTCAGCGCGGGGATGAAGTAATTTTTTACCTGCTGAACGACAAAGGGGCACTAATCTATGGATTTCTGAAAAATTTTGCACTTTACAATAGGCTCACCGCAAAGGATGAAAGCCAAAATCACCGGCAATTTGATTTTGCCAGCAACCTGTCCGGAAAAACCAACGGCGACGTTGAAGTCACGGGACCGTTTACAAAAATAAAGGTTGAAACAGATAACCTGGTGGTAGAAAACGGCCGCTTTTTCGAATTCAATTTTGACCGGCTGGATTTTCAGGGCCGGTATTACGATCGAGAAATTTCACTGGATAACTGTAAAATTCAAAAGGACTACGGCAACTTTAATGTTGCGGGCAAAATCAATATTAATACTGCAGATTTAAACCTCTCTCTTTCCGCCAGCCGTTTCCCCACCGATGCACTCCGGCTGATTTTCCCCGGGGACAAAACCTTTGGCGGCAAATTAAACCTGGCGGCAACCATCGCCGGAAAATTGCAAAACCCAAAAATCTCGGCCGAGGCCTCGGCCCCTAACCTCAATATCCAAGGAATAAACTTTCAGGATATGACCGTAGATCTTGACCTGATCGATAAAGTATTGTTCATTAATAATTTGAGTTTTTCCAGCCAGGGTAAAGACAGCCAAATTTCCGGTTATTTCCCGCTGTCTCAGAACGGTAAAATAAACCTGGCGGCCACGCTGGAAGGAGAAGCGTTGGGCCTAATTAACCTCTTGACCAACGAAATTCAATGGATTGAAGGCCGGGCCAAGGCCCAAGTTGCAATTTCCGGAACGCGCAGTAATTTGGACGTAGACGGCGAAATCTCTTTGGAAAAAGCGCGGATCTACGTCAACGCGCTGCAATCCTCATTAAAAGAAGTTACCGGTCAATTGGTCATCCACAACAGCAAAGGGGATCTGTCCAACCTGGCGGCAGTGTGGGAAGGGGTTCGCACCAAGGACGTACGCAACCAACTGTCGCTGTCCGGCACTTTAAACGTCAAGGATTTATTAGCCGAAGAAGCAAACGTGGCCGTGGACTTAACCTTAGCCGATACCGCCCTGACCGCAGACCTGCCGGACTTGATCAGCGGAACGATCACCTTGCAAGACATTAACCTACACGGCCCTTTTTACTTTAGCGGAACCCAATCCCGCAAAATTGGACCGACGCTTTCCGGAAAAGCCAAAATCGAAGATGGCACGCTGTATCTGCCGAAAGGGGAAACCAAAGACAAGAAAATACTTTTCCTGGATTATGACTTAACGCTATCCCTTGGCAAAAACACCTATGCCGTGGGCGGGGATGTTTCCAATGTCATCAATCCCCTGCTGGTAAATTTGCAAATCCAGGGTGACAACCTGGTCCTGAAAGGCAATTCTATGAAGCCATCGCTGCTGGGAGAAATCAATTTTCTGCAGGGGACCATAAACCTGTTTGATCGTGAACTTTCGCTGTTGCCTCCCAGCCAACAGGAAAAGTATTTTGTCGCGCAACGCGAAAAAATCAATGACAATAAGGCCGTTTTTAATGACGGCAACGGCGAAACCGCAATTCTTCCCGAACTTAATCTAACCGCAAAAGTAGTGGTGGAAAATTATACCGAAAACGCCGACGCCACTTATACAAAAGAGAAAATCACGATTTTAACTCAGCTGACCGGCCAGCCCTACGTTAAAGATGAAGCCAAAGGCATTAAAACCACTTTCTACAGTTTTCGGGAGGAACCGGGAGGAACCAATATCCAGGCCGCCAGCTTTACCCAGGACGAAATCCGGGTCATGCTCCTGCCCGATTTTCTAAAAAGCGCTCTCGGCCTGTCCCGGGCCTCCAGCAATGTGGAGGCCACCGCGCTCGCCGCCGAATACCTGCAGGGACGTTTCCAAAGCTACCTCTCCGCAACAATCAGTCGGCAAATTGAGCGATCTCTGGAATTAGAAAACATGACTCTCGAATACAATCTGGGCCGGGACCTGCGCCGGATCAGCGGAGCCTCCTCCACCAACAATGATACAGAGGAAAAATTGTGGGCATTAGGTTTCACGAAAGGATTTTTTGACAAGTTTTTCATCGATTGGCATTATTCCGCGGCATTGGACAACTCTACCCAGGCCCAAAAGACCTATTTTAACTACGAGCTGTCCTACAAAATTTCCGGCATCTGGTCCATTGCTTATTTCCAAGAACCCAACAACGTGATGGACCCGTTAAGCGGCCAATCAAAAACAACTTTACGGGCAAAGCTTAGATTCTAGTTTGAGGCCGTATTGGATACGTGATAAAATTACAAAAGGTTGCTTTATGTTTAAATCAGCGCACCAATCAATAAAAGTTGGGATCTACCTAATGGTAATCCCAACCATTCTGGCCGTCAGCCTTTTTGCGGTTTTTGCTCTAAACAATTCTGTTCTGCCAAAAACCAGCCCTGCGGCCGCCGCCACAATCCAACCCGACCGCAGCGTCGTCCAACCAGAAAGCTCCGCCGAAGTTGGTGCTCCCGCAAAACTACCCCAACTGACCCTATTTAAACAACCTCCCACCCATGAAGCGGCGATTGAACTTCCGCCGCTCGGTTTGGCCTCAAAAGAGCCCGCGCCCATCACGTTCCGCCGTTTCGAAGCAGCAGACCAACCAATCGAAATCAAGCAAAGAATCACCGCAATTGATATTGACGGCAACTACTTTGTCAAAGACAAAACCATCCAGGATGTCATTTATTCGCGGGTCGGTGAAACCCTGGTGGAGCCCAAAATCAAAGCCGACCTGAAGGCAATTTACGGGCTGGGTTATTTTTCGGACGTCACCGTTGATTTTAAAAATTTCCGGGATGGCTCCAAGGTAATTTTTAAGGTATTGGAAAACCCCGTCATCCGCACAATCATTATCCATAACAATACCGCCATTTCGACCGAAGAATTACGCGCCAACCTGCAAACCACCACCGACAAAATCCTAAATTTCAAGTTTTTACAGGAAGATATTCAAACCATCAACAATTTGTACAAGGATCGGGGTTATGCCCTGGCACGGGTAGAAAACGTTGACACCAACGCCAAAGAACATTGCCTGAACATTTACATTACGGAAGGCCTGGTGGAATCCATCGCCCTGGAAGGCAATGCCAACACCAAGGATTATGTGATCCTGCGCGAACTCTCTACCCAACCCGGAGCAGTCTTCAACGAAAAAACCCTGTCCAAAGACCTGCAGCGTGTATTTAACCTAGGGTTTTTCTCCGAAATCAATCCGGTGTTTGAGCCGGGCAGCACCAAAGATAGCATCATCATCCTGTTAAAAATGAAAGAAACCCGAACCTCTACCGTCAACTTTGGCGGCGGCTACGGTGAGGCCGACGGGTGGTTTGGGTTTATCGACCTTTCTCTCAACAACCTGATGGGAACCGGCCGCAGTTTGATGATTAGAGGGCAAACCGGGCAGGAACTAGCTACCTACCAATTCAAATATGCCGACCCCTGGTTTTTACCCGACCAGCTGGGCGAGCGCGCCGGCCTGCAGCTGCGTAAATGGTACACCATGGGAACCGACGTTTATTTCAGCAACGAGGATAAAGTCCGCAACGGCTGGGACGTTTCATTATCAAAACCCCTGACCGAAAACGTAAAAATTGCTTACACACTGGGCAGTGAAAAAGTTAATCCTTATAATACCGCAACTTTTGAGGCCTATCTGGAGGACTTTATCGGCATTGACTTTTCTTATGACACACGGGATTTCTGGTTGAACCCGTCCCGCGGCTCCCTCTATACCCTTTCGTTAAAAGAGGGCTGGGTATACAAGACCTCGGCTTCAACCTTTTTTAAGGCCGGGCTAGACCTTAACCAATATATTTTTGTTACCCTGGGCCAAACTTTTGCCGCACACTTAGGGCTCGGCGCCGGGTTTGGGGACGTCCCCGAAGGCGAAAAATTTTATGCCGGCGGCGCCAATTCAATCCGGGGCTATACTCCATCCCAAACTAAAACCGGCACGCGCAAATTTATTCTTAATCTGGAGCAACGCGTAACCTTTAATGATGTCTTCCAGGGGGTCTTCTTTTTTGACTGGGGGAATGCCTGGAGCTCCGGTTTTATCGTCCCATCAGATTGCATTTTGGGGTGGGGGCCGGGCGTTAGGTTAACTACTCCGCTGGGTCCCATCCGCTTAGATTACGGGGTACCGGGCGGGAAAAATTTTGGGGAAGGCGTGCTGCATTTTTCAATTGGGCAAGCGTTCTAACGCTCGGCAATATTCGCCGTCGCTCGCCTATGCCACCCATTCCGCTCGCCTTCGAAACTCGGCCTGATCTTCCTGATCTTCCCCGATTTTGTGGACACTCCATGTAGTAATATTAACAGGGAGGTTATATATGGCAAAATATTACAGTCTTGAGTTTAAAACAGAAGCTGT
>JBAZQH010000028.1:0-17101 GCA_041645285.1 Candidatus Margulisiibacteriota bacterium
TTAGTTCCGGCATAATTGATCTCCTTTTCTAGAAGACTAGGTTACCGCTTCACTCCACCACCAAGCGAACCGAAAAATTGTGCATACCATTTGGCGGCAGGGATAATTTTCGATTCAGGAAAACCATCACACCCTGCCGGATTTTTACCGTTTCAATCGGAAAAATCCAAACATTCACGGCTTCACTGATAAATAATGATACACCCAATTTAGAGTGAGCGTCAAACAATCTGACTTTGTTGATTTTCTCCATGTCCAGCGGCTCCAGCAGTTGCCGGTCATCAAACCAGCGTAGCGCCAATTCTGTCCCAAAAATGCAGTCCGCATATTTTTCGCCGCAATTTTGAATTGTGTAGTCCACCAACAGCTGCGACAGCCCGGAAAGCAAAGTAACCACTTTAGTTACTTTAATCCAACCTGACGCCGTCCTCACCTCCCGGCCAAATTTTAAAATTATTTCACCGGGTTTCTTTTGCGGCAAGAACGTACAGGGCTGGTCCGCTAAATCCGAAAAATCCGCCGCAGTTTGATTCTTAAAATCTGCGAAAGTGACCTCCGGCGCAAGAATATGGTCACGTAAAGCAAAAATCTGTTTGGCGCCATCCGCAAAACTATTCAGCAAATTAACTTTTGCCGGCTTTAGATCTAATTCAAACATGACTCCACCCTGGTTTGGCGCAAAATAAGCATTAAACCATTCGGTTGCTGCCAGGATCTCAACCTGCCCATCCCCATCAAAATCAAAAACCGAAAGGTCCGCAAATTTTTGATTGCCAACCGTTAATTCTGCTATCAGGTTTTCGGCTGCAATCAAATGTGCAAACACCGCATCGCGCAAACCGGGCAAATTTATTCCGCCAGCCAGTCGCGGCCAATAGGCAGCTCCGGACTGGGCTTGATATAATTCCAGCTCTGCCAAGCTAATTTTTGCGGCGCGCTCAGCCGATTGAGCCACGGTTTTCCCTTTTTTAAAGGTGTGGATTTTTTCGCTGACCTGCAGCATGCGCTTCAACAGGTGATTGGCTTCCGGATATTTAGAGAAAAAGTTTTGCAGTGCGCCGCCGGACTCTAGGGTTAATTTTTCCGGCACACTTTCTTTGAGGTAAATTTTTTTAAACTGCACCGCAGCTTCCAGATAATCCGCGGCGCGCACCAGCGTTAACCAGTTTGCATTGGCTCCGATCAAGTCAAAAAAATGGGCCAGGTACTTTTCAGAAAAGGCGCAATCAAAAAAAACCACGGCCGCCCGCCGAGAATCTGCGTGCGTCATTTTTTTTAACCACAGGACCGCCTGGTCCGGATCCTGGAAAGGTAAAATCTGGGGCAACAGATCAGAGGCAGCAAAAACTTTCAAGGTCTTGCCAAAACGGTCAACCAGCAAAGGATACAGGCAGTCAGTTGCAGTTACGCCGGCATCCCGAAATTGGTATTCACTTAAAACCGTGTACTCAATTCCCAATTCCACCAAATCGTCCACCAATTCCGGAGAATAGGCCTGTTCCGTCAACCAGACCCCGGTGGGAGAAAACCTGAAGAGCTGCTTGATTTTCTCGGTCAACCGCTTAATTTGTCCTTGACGGTCAAAGCTTTGCAAAAGCGGCAAAAGCGGAGAATAATAGCCCCCGGTTAAAAATTCTATCTGGCCGCGGCGGGTCAGCTCATTTAAACAATTAATAAATTCTCCGTGATACTTTTCCAGCCAATCCAAAAGATACCCGCTGATGTAGGCCTGAACCTTGATCAAGGGGTAATCCTGCAGTACCTTAAAAAACGGGACATACTTTTCATGGTAGGCCTGCTCTACCAGGTAATCCGGCATCCCGACCGGCTGTTCAAAATTGACCCCTAGTATCAGATTGATGGTTTTCATCAAAACAATCCCATTTGTTCCCGGTTGGGTTTAGCGGCTGAGCGCAGTGCAACGCGCCTTGGGCCCCGGCGGCCTTTTTGTTTTCCCAGGTTATTTTCCACCATTTCCAGCGTCCCATAAATTTCCTGCGCCCGTTTGATCACTTCACTGGGCAGGCCGGCCAGCCGCGCCACGGCAATCCCGTAGCTCTTATCCGCCGCGCCTTTTTGCAGTTTATACAAAAACGTGATGTCTTCACCTGCTTCTTTCACCGCCACGTTAAAGTTTTGCATCCCTTTGTGTTTTTCGGCAAGCTGTGTGATTTCGTGGTAATGGGTGGCAAAAAGGGTTTTGGCCTTGGTTTTAACATGCAGATATTCGGCTACCGCTGCCGCAATGCTCATCCCGTCAAAGGTGGCCGTGCCCCGCCCGATTTCATCTAAAATAATCAAGCTTTTCTCGGTCGCATTGTGCAGGATATTGGCGGTTTCGGTCATTTCCAGCATAAACGTCGATTGTCCCGAAAAAATGTCGTCCATGGCGCCAATCCGGGTAAAAATCCGGTCCACCACCCCCAGCTCTGCCGCCTCCGCCGGGACAAAACTGCCGATTTGCGCCAAAAGACAACACAGCGCTACCTGCCGCATACAGGTACTTTTACCCGCCATATTCGGTCCGGTAATCAGCCAAAAACGGTTTTCGGCATCCAGCTTAATGTCATTTTTCACAAATTTGTGCTCGCCCAGCATTTTTTCCACCACCGGATGGCGGGAACCACGCAATACAATCTTGTCTGAACGATTAACTTTGGGTCGGACGTAATTTGAATAGACCGCCAGATTGGCAAATGACAGCAAAACATCCAGTACTGCCAATTTAGCCGCCGCAGATTTAAGCTCCGCCACAAAAGCGTTAACCTGGTCGCGCACCGCACAAAAAATCTTGAATTCCAATTCCTTCATCCGTTCATCCGCGTTTAAAATAAATGATTCTTTTTCTTTTAATTCTGGCGTAATAAAGCGCTCGGTATTGACCAGGGTTTGCTTGCGAATATAATTTTCGGGAACCCTATCCAAATTTACCTGGCTGATTTCAATGTAATATCCAAAAACGCGGTTAAAGGCCACTTTCAGTGACTTGATTCCGGTTCTTTTGCGCTCTTGATCCTCCAGCGCCAAAACCCAATCTTTCCCGCCTTTCGCCAAGGCTTTTAATTCATCCAATTCCGGGGAATATCCCTTTTTAATGATGCCGCCCTCGCGCACCGTGACGGGAGGATGGTCTTCAATGGAGCACCCCAGTAAGGCAGTTACATTTTCCAAATTGGGCAGTGCAGCTGCATCTTGCAAAACCGCCGCCCGGCAATCCCGTAAAATATTTTTTAGCTGCGGTAAAATTTCCAGCGATGCCTGCAGGGCTTTTAGGTCCCGCGCATTAACTTGTTGCCCGGCCACTTTCCCGGTCAAACGTTCAATGTCAAAAACCTTATTCAAAAGCCCGGCTAATTCTTCCCGCCGCGCCGGGTCAACCGTCAATTCGTCCACTCCATCCAACCGCCAATTAATATCTTTAGGGTTAATCAGCGGCGCCAGCAAATAGTTACGCAAAAGTCGTGCCCCCATCGACGTGCAGGTCTGGTCAATCACCCACAACAAACTCCCGCGCAAGGCGCGGTCGCGGACGGTTTCTGTCAATTCAAGGTTTTTTCTAGTTGGAAAATCAATGAACATAAAATCCTGCAAGCGGTACGGCACGACTGCGGTCAAATGACTCAAAACCGTTTTCTGGGTTTCCCCGAGATAATCAATAATTTTTGCGCAGGCCGGCCAGGCCGGTTCAAAGTCACGCAGGCCAAAGGCATCCAAATTTTTGATTTTGAAGAAAGCTTTTATTTTTTCCTCTGCCACGTCCAAATCATAAACATCCTTAAAAACCGTGAGTGGAATCTGCCGCAGACGGATAAAATCCAGCAAAAGATTGTCCTCCAGTAAATCCGACACCAAAATTTCTGCCGGAGAGACGCGCTCAATTTCTCCCGTTAACTCTGCCGCTCCCTCCAGCACGCAAACCTTAAATTCGCCGGTGGAAACTTCTAAGAACGCCAGGCCGTATTGCTTTTTATGGGCGGTCACCGCCGCCAGATAATTACTTTTTTTGGCCGGCAACATGGATGACTCTAAAGTTGTCCCGCGGGTAACCACTTTAATCACTTCGCGGCGCACTATGTCCTGAGCCAGCGACGGGTCTTCAACTTGCTCGCAAATTGCCACCTTATAACCGCGGTCAATCAACTTGGCAATATAACTTTCGGCGGCATGGTGCGGCACGCCGCACATCGGCATCCGGTTTTCGGCCGCTCCCCGGCCGGTCAAAGTAATTTCCAGCTCGCGCGAGGCCAAAAGGGCATCTTCGTTAAACATTTCGTAAAAATCGCCCAGGCGGAAAAACAGGATGGCATCCTGGTAGCGGGATTTAATTTCCTGATATTGCTTTACCATGGGGGATGATTCCTGCATGCACCCTGCCCCCTACATCCGGATCTCGATTTTTAAGCTGTCTTTCAATGTTTCCAATACCCGCGCATGCAGTTGATTGACTTCGTCGTCGGACAAAGTTTTATGCTGATCGCGGTAAACCACGTGCAGCGCCAAACTGTAATGTCCGGGCGGGATGTTTTGGCCGGCAAACAGATCAAATAATTCAACCTTTTCTACCCGAGCGCCGGCGGATTTTAAAATACTATCCCTGATCGATTGGTAAGAAATGTCAGCGGAAACAATCATTGCCACGTCCCGATCAACCGCTGGATATTTTGGCAAAGGCCGATACTTTTCCCTCTTCCCCACCAACCCAAACAACAAGCTTAAATTTATTTCAAGAATATAAACCGGTTTTTTAATTTTATAATGCGCCGCTACGGCTGGATGCAGTTTTCCCAAATAAGCCACCGGCAAGCCGGGGTCGGCTACCGCATGCTGTTTTACCCGACAAACTGCGGACAATCCCGGCTGCAGCGCGGCCCGCGCTTGCAATTCAACCTCAAAGCTGGAAACCCTGGCCAGGCCCAGTATCCGTTGTAAAATTCCCTTAAACCAGTAAAAATCGGTCTTTTCCCGGTCTGCCGTTTGCCAGTGCGATTGCTGAGGCAAATCCAGCACGGCCGCCGCCGCCCACAAAGTTTCTTCTGCCCCTTTTCCCTGGTTTAAAAAAACCTTATCAATTTCAAAAAACGCCTGCTCCGCCGCCTGCCAATTTTGGTTAAGCTCAATCGTTTTCAGCAGTCCCGGAAGCAGTGAGGGCCGCAGCCAGGCCGCATCCGAGCTTAACGGATTGGAAATCTCGGGACAATTCCTCTCCGGAGCATTTGGCGCATAACCCAGACAGTCAAAATCCCGGGAAGAAACCATAGAATAAGTTTTAATTTCGTCCAATCCGCACGCGGACAACTCACCCCGTACTTGTTCCACAAATTCCTCATACGGGTTGGCAAATTTCTTTTCAAAAATGGTATGGGGCAGATTGGCAGGAATCCGATCGTAGCCATAAACCCGGATGATTTCCTCTATCAGGTCAATTTCCCTTTCAATATCGCGAGCTCGACCAAAAGGAACGGCAAAAACCAGCTGGCCCCGTGCTGCCGACCTCTTCACAAAATCAAATCCCAGTGAAACCAAGATCTTTTTTACAGCGGAAAAACTCAACTCCAACCCCAGGATACGCTTCACTTCCGCCAGATCCAAAGTGAGTTGTCTTTTCTTTAAGCTGCCGCGGAGTGTATCAATTTTTTGCGGGGAAATTTCTCCGCCGCAAAGGTCCGCCAACAGCTTCGCCCCCCAATCCAGCGCCTCCTCCACCAACTTGAGGTCCACCCCTTTTTCAAAGCGAATAGACGATTCGGTGCGAGTTTTTGTAGCACGTGAGGTACGATAAATGCCAGTGGGCTCAAAATATGCAGATTCCAGTAAAATGTCATGGGTTGAAGCATTGACTTCAGAATTTTTCCCTCCCATCACCCCCGCCAACGCCACCGCACCGGCGGCATCTGCAATTACCAAATTTTCTGACTTCAAAGTCAAAGCCGTCCCTTCAATTGTCACCATTTTTTCGCCCGGGCGCGCCAAACGCACCACAATCTTTTTTTCCGCAATCAAATTCAGGTCAAAGGCGTGCATGGGCTGTCCCAATTCGAGCAAAATGTAGTTGGTAATATCTACTACGTTGTTGATCGGACGCAACCCGCATTGCAGTAAACGGTTTTTCAACCAATCCGGTGAATGACCAACTTTTACGTTTTTAATGACCCGGGCACAATAACGCGGACAGGCCTTCTTATTCATAACCTGGACCGTCACTTTGGGAAACTGTCCCGACCGGGTACGTGGCAACACAACTTTCTTCTTTTTCATGGGTCGACCCAAAATTGCCGACACTTCCCGCGCCACCCCCCTAATTGATAGGCAATCCCCCCGGTTTGGCAAAACATCCACATCAATCACGTCACCCTCAATTGCCGGAACCTCCAAACCGTGCAGGGTCAGCTGTTGTGCCAGCGCCTGCGGCGAAATATCAAAAGCGACGTATTCTTTTAGCCATTCCAGTGGAATCCGCATTAAAATTGCTCCAAAAATTGGGCTCGGTTCTCAAAAAACAAACGGATATCATCAATCCCGTATTTCAACATGGCCACTCGCTCAATCCCGATGCCAAAGGCAAACCCGGAATATTTTTTAGGATCGAAACCGACCGCCAAAAATACATTAGGATCAACCATGCCGGATCCCAAAATCTCCAACCATCCCGAATTTTTACATAACCGGCAGCCTTTCCCGCCACACAGGAAGCACTCCACATCCACCTCCGCCGACGGCTCGGTAAAAGGGAAATAACTGGGGCGGAATCGCACCCGGCGTTTTTCGCCAAAAACCTGGCGGAGGAAATAAGTCAAAGTTCCTTTCAGTTGCGCAAAGTTAACATTTTTGTCAACCAAGAGGCCTTCTATCTGATGGAACACCGGAGAGTGGGTAACGTCCGCGTCCCGGCGGTAAACCCTCCCCGGCGCAATAATGGCCAGCGGCGGACGGTTTTTCTGCATGAACCGGATTTGCACCGGGGACGTATGGGTTCGCAAAAGCTCGCCCGACTTTAAATAAAAAGTGTCGTGCATATCCCGCGCCGGATGATAACTGGGGATGTTCAAGGCCTCAAAATTATGGTGCTCGGTTTCAATATCGGGCCCTTCCACCACCAAATACCCCATTGCTTTAAATATCTTCTTGATTTCTTCCAAAACAATTGTCACGGGATGGAAATGTCCTCGACGCACCCCGCGCCCCGGCAGAGAAACATCAATCTTTTCTTTGGCGATGGCCGCCTGCTGCAGTACTTTTTGTAAAGCCAGATTTTTATCTTCAACCAAATGCGTCAGCCGGCTTTTAGCCTCATTAACCAGCTGCCCTACCTTTGGCCTCTCTGTTTCCGGAATGTCTTTCAACCCTTTCAAAACCGCAAAAATTTCACTCTTTTTACCGAGGTATTTAATGCGTAAAGCATCCAATTCCTGCAAATTGGAAGCCCGCTCAATGTCAGCTTGCGCTTGACTGGTTAGAGTTTGAATTTTTTCTAACATACACTAATTAACGCTTAACCTTTCCCGTCAACCTTATCTGATACAAAACAATACTCGTGGCAATTGCCACATTCAGCGACTCCACTTTTCCCTGCATTGAAATCTTAACAAATTTACTTATATTATCAACCAAATTCTGAGATAAACCCCGCGCCTCATTCCCCACCACCAAAACCAGCGGGAAATTAAAACGTAATGTCCCTAAATTTTCACCCCGCCGGGCATCCGCCGCCACAACCTCAAAATGATTTTCACGCAATTCTCCCAGTGCCCCCGCCGCGTCCAAAACCCAAGCATAGGGCAGGCGCAAAACCGACCCCATCGAAGCCCGCACCGCTTTCCCGTTAAAAGGATCAACCGATCCTCTGGATAACAAAATGCAGTCAACGCCAAAGGCCTCGGCAGACCTGAAGATTGTCCCTAAATTACCCGGATCTTGGATCTCGCAAGCCAGCAAGCAAAGCTTTGGGCACCGGCCCAATAATTCCGCAAAAGAAAAAGTTTTTGCCTTTAATACAGCCAAAACCCCCTCCGGATTTTCCAGGCCGGAAATCCTGCCAAAAACTTTATCCGACACCGCAAGCGTTTTAATTTTTTCGCCGCGCGCGCGACTCAAAATACCCGCGGCACTTTTCCCAGTTAAAAACCCAGACGAAAAGACCATCGACTCCACTGCATATAAATTTCCCGCCTGAAAAACCTCCTCCACCAAATGCACCCCTTCCACCACAAATTTAAGGCCGCCGGATTTTGTTTTGTGTTGCAAAGATAGTATCTCTTTGACAATTGGGTTGGCTAAACTGGTAAGCAAACTTCAGTATGCTCCTTTGCCAAATACCACCGCGGGGAACGTCATCAGTAGGATTTTGCAATCTTGCCACAATGACCAATTTTCAATGTAATAAATATCCAGCCGCACCATTTCTTCAAACGGAATTTCCGACCGCCCGGAAACCTGCCAAAGTCCGGTAATGCCGGGGGTAATGCGCAGGCGTTTTTTGTGCCAGGCAGAATAATTAGCCACTTCACGTGGGATGGGAGGACGCGGCCCCACCAAGCTCATCTCTCCACACAACACATTAATCAATTGCGGCAATTCATCCAAACTAAATTTTCTCAGCCACTTCCCTACCCGGGTCACACGCGGATCCGCCTTCATCTTAAAAACATGTCCCTCCACTTCGGACATATGTTTAACCTTTTCAAATAGTTTTTCCGCATCCACCACCATGGACCGGAATTTATAGGCGGTAAAAACCTTGCCGTCTTTCCCAACCCTTTCCTGGCCAAACAAAACCGATCCGCGCGAATCCAATTTAATGGCCAGCGCCACCAATAAAAGCAAGGGAGATAACAAAATCAATAACACCAACGCCGCCACTAAATCAACTCCCCGTTTTAAGATCGGCTTATAGCCAACCCACTGGACTTCCGCAATGGTTACCAGAGGGATTCCGGCAATTTCTCCGGTATCCACCCGGGAAGCCATAATCTCTAATAATCCGGGAATAATTTTAAATTCAACTCCCAACCCCTCGCATTCGGTAATGATATCCAGCACCTGCGCCGACGGCAGGTCCGTAGAAGAAATCACCACCTCATCCACCCGGTAGCTCCGGATAATTTCCTTGATGCGGCTCAAATTTCCCAGGACCGGAACGCCGTAAAATTCCTTACCGGCTTTGATTGGATCATCATCCACAAAGCCCACTACCTTAATCCCCAGCCGCAGGGATGATTGTGCCCGGGCAGCAATCGCCTGGCCAATTTCCCCGGCTCCCACAATCAACAAACGACTGATGCCCAATCCTCTTGAATACAGCAAGCGTTGCAGCCAGCTGATCCCATACCTAAACAACACCAAAAAAATAAAGGATGACAACCAGGCATAACCAATTACCTGCCGGGAAAACCAGAATTCCTTGTATAAAAACAGCAAGCTGGCCAAGACCAAAGCAGAAACTAACACCGCCAAAAATAAATTAGCGCTCTCGTCGAAAAGATTGACCGTGCGTTTTTCCTCATACAATCCAAAAAACTTAAAAATAGCCAGCCAGATCAAAACAATAAAGACCATTACGCCCAAGTAATGCTTGACTACCGGATCCCCGGGAGAACCAACAAACCAAAGCACATGAAAACGCAGGTAATAAGAAAAAATAAAAGCAAAAATAATTAATAACGCATCGCCAACAATTAAAAATGGAATTAAAGTGCCTTTTTTATGCATTTTATTATCTTCCTAATTTCTGCAAGGCCTCCCGGGCAAAAGCATTGCCGGGATCAACCTGTAAAACCTGCTCAAATTCCGCCCGGGCACTGTCCATCCTACCAACCTTTATGTAATACCTCCCTAGGGCACTGTGCACAATCACATTTTTAGGGTCAACCACTACTGCAGTTTTTAAGATATTGAAGGCCGCATCCAGCTTGCCCAAATCAATATAAAGGCTGGCTAAAGTGGCCTGCACATCAACATTTTGCGGGTCAACCACTAAAATATCATCAAAGAGCGCCTCCGCGGCGCCGGCGTTGCCGTCCAGCAAATATAAATCCGCCAGCCGCCTGGCTATCCGCGCACGCTCTTTAGGTAGTTCATCCTTAGGATATTTTGCAAGGACCTTGAGATACTCCGCAATCCCTTCAGCTCTTCCCCCCGCATAAGAACTAAAAATCGCATTCGCACGGTTCATTGCTTCATCCAAATTAGGGTTAATTTCAAATGCCCTAACAAAATTTTCCGCAGCGACTTTCTTTTTGCCCTGCATATCCGCCGCATAACCTAACGTCAGGTAGGCCTCCGCATAATAAGGATCAATCTGCAAGGCCTGGTTTGAATATATAACCGCCTGTTCAATCGCCGCGGGACCCTGGCTGCCAGCACAGATTAAGTACATTTTACCCAGGATGTATAAATTATCCGCATTGTAAGGGTCAATGTGCGTAGCCTTGAGAAAAATATTTTCCACTTTACTGAACGTATCCCTGGCCCCCAGGTTGGGTTGTGCCAGGTTCAGGGAAGTAATTCCATAGTTGGTATTGGCGCCGCCTTCGTACGGGAAAATGGAAAGTGACTTTTCAAAATTTTCCACCGCCTGCGGCAACCTCCCCATTTCCGAAAACGTTTTACCGGCCTTAAAATACATGTCCCCACGAAACGGCAGCAACGCCAGGTACACCGCCAAACTAACCGCCAAAACCACCAAAGCCACCGGGATCCACGGCACATCCTCCAGGACAAATGTTTTTTCGGGTATTTCTTCTTCGGTGCCATAAGCAAAACGCGCAATTATCCCCAGCAAAATCCAAAACAAAGAACCAATGGCCACCACCCCAAAACTGAACTGGTTTTGCACTATATAAGAAACCGCGGCCGCGATCAGCGCCGCTAAAAATAATTTTTTTTCAATCGGAGCTTTTTTTGATGCCTGGTACCCTCCCCAAATGACCACTGAAAGCAGCCAGACGTAAATCGCAAAAGATACCATCCCCCGCGTCACATTTTGGTCACAAATTGAATTATGACAGCGATCCTGCTTTACATGAAATGCCTCCCGGAAACGGAACATCCAGGTTTCGTAGCGCGGGAAAACCATTTTCAACACTTCCGGACCAATACCAAAAAACGGATAATCGGCAATAATTTTAAGCGCCGACCGCCAGGTTTCAATGCGGGAGCCTGCCGCTCCGGAAATCATCAGTTTTTTTTCTGACCGGCCGGATGGCTTATTTTCTTCAACGTGCCGGCTGTCAACATTTTCCGACGGGGCCATCCTTTCAAATTTCACTTCACCTGAAAATCGGGCAAAAGGCGAATCCTCAGTAAAAACAACAATGTAGCCGGTGATCCCGACAATCAAAATAAACAGTGCCGCCAGCTTTTTCCAGTTTCTGAACATAACTTCTTTTCCGGCTAAAAGGAAAAACAAAAACAACCCGACAAAAAATCCCATGTAGCCGCCGCGGCTTTGGGTATAAAGGAGCGAAACGTAAAGGAAAAAAGCATTCGCAAAAAGCACTACATTCAGCAGCACCCCTTTTAACTTATCAAAGTTATAGGCAAAAAACAGCGCCGCCGCCGTGATCACCGCAAACCCAAAGTACCATAACAGCGGATTATTAGTATCAATATTATAAATCATCACCAGAAAGGTGATTTGCGCAATTAAATAATAAAAAATTATTGAGATTTGTTCCAGCCAATCGGTTTTCCAGTCCGCTTTGGGCCAGCTCACCGCACCTTTTTTGCCGGCAGCCAACAAAACCTTTTTGCCGGCCGGGCTGCCCGCCGCATTGGCGGCCTCATCCTTTTCATGAAATAAAAACCCTAATACCAACAGGAAAGCCATGACGCAATATGCCGCCCAAAAATTGGGCTGGCCAATGGTAGCAATCACCCGGTCTTTAGTCGGTACCCCACCCCACATATACGGGTCCAAAGCATACCGCTGGAGAATGGAATAGATCGCCATGATCATACCTGAACAACTGACCAGGGCAATTACCATCTTCAGCAGTTTCAAATTATAAATATAATTTGAAGCAATAAAGAACAAAAGGCCATAGGTATACAAAGTTACCAAGCCCTCGTAACGGCCATAAAAACCCACCAAGCTGGTAAAAACCTGCACCGAGGTAATAACCGCCACCGTGCACGTCAGCATATAAGACAAAACCGGCCAGTTAGCAGGAAGTTTTACAAAACGGTGTTCCTTGCAAATTAACAGCTTAATGGCCCAAATCGCCAGGATAATTGAGAGTAAAATTGAAAGCGTAGTGGATTTGGTCAAGGAAAACACAATCCCGATTCTTCGGTCAAAAATAATCGGCACCAAAGAAACCAAAACCATGAAAGTCAATTCAACCGCATAATCAAAATAACGGCTGGATAATTTATTGTTCAACCAAGTTTCTCCTTCACCAAGGCCTTAATCTTACCCTGAAAAACTGCGGTATCAAACCGCAGTGCGTGTTCCCTGATTTTCTGGGGATCGAAATTTTGTTCCCCGCATGCTTTCACCGCTGCCGCTACTGCCGCGGCGGTTTGTTCATTAAAAAATACACCGGTTTGTCCCGCTACCACGGTTTCCAGCGCCCCACCTTTAGCATAAGCAATTACCGGAGCCCCGCTGGCCATGGCCTCCAGCGGCGTAATACCAAAGTCCTCTTCTCCCGGAAACAAAAACGCACGACATTTTGAATAAAGATCCCTCACTGTCGAATCATCCAACTTCCCCAAAAATTCGATATTTGGCCCCGCCATTTTCTTTAGGCCTGCCTTGGCTGGCCCTTCGCCAACAATCTTTAGCGGCAACCCCAGCCGGTTAAACGCCTCAACCACAATATCAATCCGCTTGTAGGCATTCAGGCGCGAAACCACCAGATAAAAATCTTCCCGCCTATCCCCCGGTTTATACCTGCCGATATCCACTGGCGGGTAGATAGTAACTGAATCCCTTTTATAAAATCTTTTGATACGATCCGCCACCGTTTGGGATATGGCAACAAAACAATCTACATCCCTTGCCGTCCGGTAATCCCACCAACGTAGCGGCAGAGTAAAAATCTTTATCAGAATTTTTATAATCTGGGGTAGCCGTTCCTTTTGCATATAATGTTCAAACATCCAAATAAAGCGCGCCGGAGTATAGCAATAACAAATGTGCCTGGCCCCCAGGCGCTTGGAAACACCCTTTGCATAGGCACTACTACTGGACAAAATGATGTCATAACCAGATAAATCAAAGGATTTAAATGCAAAAGGATATAAGAGAAAATAAAACCTAAAGAATTTTAAGCTATAAGGCAACCATTGCATAAAAGAAGTGTGGATGTTTAAATCCTTAAACTGTTCAGGCATAGCCACCGGATTATAAATAGACGTATAAACCGGAGCTTCCGGGAAAATATTGTGTAATTCCAACACTACCCGCTCCGCCCCACCCATTTGGCATAAATAATCATGCACAATCGCCAGCTTTGCGTGTTCCATAAATATACCTAATTGCTTTTACTACAATTTAACAACTCATCCTGCACCATCTGCAATACCATTTCCCGAAAATCTACCGTCGCCTGCCAACCCGTAATTTTCTTGATTTTACTTAAATTGCCGATTAAAACCGTGGCTGGTTTCTGCACCAAAGACGCGTCCTGCACAACGTATTTTTTCCAATCAAGCCCTAATGCATTAAACACAATTTCAACAAAATCTAACACTTTATGTTTCTGCCCGCTGGCAATGATAAATTCATCGGAGACTGCCTGTTGTAACAACAAGTGATAGGCCTTAACAAAATCTCCGGCAAAGCCCCAATCCCCCTCCGCACCAATATTTCCTAATACCAATTGCTGAGCTTGCTGATATTTAATTTGCACCGCGGTTTTCACGATTTTCCTTGAAACAAATTGCGAATCCCGCAAGCTTGATTCATGATTATATAAGATGCCAACAGAAACAAACATTTGATAACGGTCCCGAAAATAACGCGCCAAAAATAATGCCGACGCCTTAGTAATGCCGTAGACTGAAGCCGGATTTACCGGGGTTTGTTCATCTTGCCTTTGGGTTTGTGTCCCACGAAATATATGTGAAGAACAAGCATAAAATATTTTGGCTAATTTACAATGTTGTTTGGCGGCTTCCAAAAAATTGGCAAAAGCCAGCGTATTGATCCCAAAACTTTTTCGAATGTAATTGATATCTTCCTGTTTTTTATCGACAAATTGCTCCGCAGAGTGATGAAAAGCCGCTAAATAGTATATCTCATCGGGCTGGAAAATAGACAATAAGGTTGCCACGGATTCAAAATTTTCAATATCGACATCTTTGACCAGCGCTCGGCCAGCCAAGGTGATAAAGCCAACATCAATTCCCACCACCGAATATTGCATTTGCTCCAAATATTCTTGTAATAAGGTTCCATCTTGACCTTTGCACCCAACCACTAACGCCTTTTTCATTTTTTTCCTTGCCAGTTTAAACTGCCTCACTCAAAAGCAATTCTTTTTCCGCAACTTGAATATCCGACAACACCATGATCTCAATTAATTTTTCAAATGAAGTTTTGCGTGGATTCCAGCTTAATTTTTTGATTGCCTGAGCCGGATCGCCGCATAAAGCCGTAACTTCAGTTGGACGAAAATACTTAGGATCCACCGCCACGATTACCTTGCCGGTTTTTGCGTCAATCCCTTTTTCCTGCTTCCCTTTGCCGTGCCAGGCTATTTGATAGCCATGCAAGGCAGCCGCTTTTTCCACAAATTCTCTTACCGAATACGTTTTTCCGGTAGCAATCACATAATCATCGGCTTTTTTTTGTTTTAACATTAGCCACATCACCTCAACGTAATCTTTGGCGTATCCCCAATCACGCCGCGCATCCAAATTTCCAAGCAAAAGCTGCGGCTGCAGGCCCAATTTTATCCGCGCTAAACTGAGGGTGATTTTACGTGAAACAAAATTTTCCCCACGTCGCGGAGATTCATGATTAAATAAAATTCCGTTGCAGGCAAACATTCTGTAAGCTTCACGATAATTCTTGGTTACATGATAGGCATAAACCTTGGCACAAGCGTAAGGGCTGCATGGATTCAGTGGAGTCAGTTCGTTTTGGGGAGATTTTTTAGAATTTCCAAACATTTCACTGCTGGAAGCCTGATAAAAACGAGTTTTAATGCCTAAATCTTTAATCGCATCTAGCAATCGAATGGTTCCCACCGCCGTAATTTCGGCCGTGTATTCAGGAATTTCAAAGCTAATGCCCACGTGACTTTGTGCGGCTAAATTATATATTTCATCCGGTTGTACTTTATCAATGATCCGATTTAATGAGCTAGCATCATTTAAATCCCCATAAAATAATTTCAGTTGCTCTCCATATTTACTCCCTTTTGAAAAATATAGATGCTCAATCCGTTGTCGATTAAAACTGCTGGAGCGGCGGATCACGCCAAAAACCTCATACCCTTTTTCAAGTAAAAATTCGGCTAAATATGAACCATCTTGACCAGTTATTCCCGTAATTAATGCTTTTTTACTATTTGGCATAGTTATCCTCCAAGGTATACAGATACTTTATTATATATTAATTTGGCTCCCTAAATTAATATTTTTCAAATAATTTTCCCCATTTTGTCTTTGCAAATTCATTAACCCTACGCTGTCCAATGGTCGGATACCAAATATAATCGTGATACACATTTGACGCAAAAGGCGCCCAAGCAACCAGCGACGAATGCAAAAGCGGCTTTTCCAGAAACCGCAATATTCCTTTGCGTAACATTTGGTCGCCCCAAATCACAAAACTGCGCCGGGTTTTAAATTCAAAATTAACCACCGCCACATCCTCCCCTATAATTTCAATTTCAGATGGATTACCCACCCCCAACCCCATCTCGTGGCACATTTTAATATATGGAATGCTCATGGGGTCAAACCCCATCATTTTTGCTGCAATCGCGTCAATGGCTACCGAATCCGCGCTGGCCAAAATATAATCCTTGACCCGCGGAACCATGGTGCGCGGTCCCGCCCCATCGCCGCACACGGTCCCATCCATTACCGCAAAAATGCCGGGATGCAATTCTTTTTGCATCAGCATCAAATCCACCAAAACCTCATGCATATACTTGTGGGCGTAATGCCGCACTTCTTTTAGCAAACCGCCAAAAGCGTTTTTGATAGCCCCGGTAGTGATGGAATGGCCGTGAGTTTTAACCGTCGGCAAATGGATAATATTTTTTCCAATATACATTTTAGGAATCAATATCCCCTCGGGGAAAATTTGGTCAAGTTTTAAAAGTTTTGACTTAAACTGATATTTAACCCACTCAACTTCCGGCAGCGGAGTAAAACTTAACCCATATTTATTAAGGATCGGCATCCATCTGTTATTGACGGCGCCTTGCCGCGGGTTGGTAACCACGGTTTTATTTTCAACCGGAAATAATTTTGTCTTAGCATAACCGTCTTCAATTAAAGTTTTAATCACACCTTCAACTTGCCAAGGTTCCGAAGAGCAGGCCGGAAAATATTTTGTCCAGGATAAATTCAATTTGATCAGCGTATCTTTTGACGCATCAAGTGCACGTTGGTATTCAGCCAAATGCATCAGTTTTTTATAATCGTCCAAAACCGTTGCCGGAGATGTTTTTAAGACTGCCACTTTTGCCTGATTACTCATATTCGCAGCTTCCCCTGTCAAAAATATTTTTGCGTACTTGGCTTATCGCCAATGAATGATAGCCAGCACCGCCAACCCCCATAAAACCACATCCACTAAAAGCGGCCAATCGGTTAACAGCATTTCTTCCGGACTGCCGCCCAATTCTTTTTTATGCACTAAATAAAGATAGCGGAAGATGCCGTAAAAAATAAACGGGGTGGTAAAGATCAGCCGATGGGTGCCAAATTTTCCAACCGTTTCGGCCGCTTGGGTATAAAACAGGTACGACAAAACTGTAGCACAAGATACGACGGCAATCATCTGATCCAGATAATCCGCGCTGTAGTCCTTTAAAACTTCCCGCTGCCCGCTGGCCACACCCTCTAATATAACAATTTCGTGCCGCCGTTTGCTAAAACCAATAAACAATGCCAGTAAGGTTGTGCAAATCAATAACCA
>JBAZQH010000029.1:0-16667 GCA_041645285.1 Candidatus Margulisiibacteriota bacterium
TGCGGATGCGGGCTTTACGCAGGGCCTTGGCGGTGCCGCCGGTTGAAACAATATCAAAGCCAAAGCTTTTCAGCTCTCTGGCAAATTTTTCAATTCCGGCCTTATCGGAAACGGAAATGAGAGCCAAGGGCTTTTCCGATCTCTTGTTTACTTTTTTCTTTTTGGTTAACGTCTTGGTTTTCTTTGGCGACATATTATTTCCTTTCTTTAAATGACTCTCCACCCCTCCACCTTAATCGCTCCCACCGCCAGAAGCCGGATCGCCTCCGGATAAATTACATGCTCTTGCTCTAAAATGCGCGCGAATAACAACAGAAAAACAAACTTATTTCCGCTTTTTAAGTTTTTGCAGGTATTTCAGATCTTCTTTATCTTTGGCCCGGCCAGCCGCTTTTTTCATTTTTATTACTTTTTCTAAAGAAGGGAAAAATACAGGCACACCCTCAAAATCGCCCTTTTCCTTCGACTGCCAAATCTCATCAAAGGTAACCCCGGTCACAAATGGGTGGATATCGGTTTCAACCGCATACTGGCGAATAAGCAGTTTTTTGGAAAGTAAGTCACGGATGGAAATGTCGGTAACATCATAACCAAATTTTTTAAGAGCCGCTAATGTCTTTTTGGCGTTATCTTTGCTCGGCTCAATAAAAATATCGATATCTAATGTTGTACGGGAATAGCCATAAAAAGGAAAAACCATCGCGCCAATGATAACGTAATCAACTTTATGCGCGTTTAATGATTTCAAAAGGTTTAAGATGTCCACCTTTTAATAATCTCCTCAACATCCGAGCGCTGCCATCCAGCATCATACGGAACCTAACTTTTGCAGGAAGGGATTTTAAGTAGTTCAGCTCGAATTCAATTTCTTTTTTTTCGTTATGTTTGCTTAATTTCAGTATCGGACTCATACGTTAATTTTATCACATTACCCGCCGCCCCACAATTTTTACTTGTCCCTCCGCAATCCTTCTGATCGCCTCCGGATAAATTTTATGCTCTTGCTCTAAAATGCGCGCCGACAATGTTTCTTCGGTATCATTAGCCAACACCGGCACCACCGTCTGGACAATGATTGGGCCAGTATCACAACCTTCATCTACAAAGTGCACGGTGCAACCGGAAAACTTTACGCCGTAATCCAGCGCTTTTTTCTGCACGTGCAGCCCGGGAAAGGCCGGCAAAAGCGCTGGGTGGATATTGATTATCTTATGCTTGAAAGTTTTCACAAATTCGGAAGAAAGCAGTTTCATATAACCGGCCAGGCAAATTAAATCTACGTTTTTTTGCTTGATGGCCAAGATAATTTGCGCTTCGTATTGGGCCTTATCTTTGAATTTATCAGAATCCACTACTAAGGACTCAATGCCATGTTTCTTGGCGCGCTCTAATGAATAGGCCTGGGGGTTATTGCTGATAACCAATGCAATCTGGGCTTTGCCTTTCAAAATCCCAGATTCAATCTGGTCGATAATTGACTGGAGGTTTGATCCCCGGCCGGAAACTAGAATGGCAAGCTTAAGCAAAATCGTATCTCCTAAAAATTGAGTACAAACCTGGGGAATTATAACACAAACCAGATTATCTGATATAATTGTTTCCCGTTATCAATTATAGGCGCCAGTAGCTCAACGGATAGAGTACTTGCCTCCGAAGCAAGGGGTTGTGGGTTCGATTCCCGCCTGGCGCAATCTGTGGATCGTAAATTCCCCAAAATGATCATTGATCTCGTCCACTGCTCTCAATACTTTTTTCTTTTTTTCGTCACTCTCAAAAATGCTGATTTGATCGAGGTGATGGGTGAGGTTGGTTACAGAAATGCTGACAAAGCGCACCGCCTTTTCACCCAAGCTTTTATCTATCATCTTCTCGGCCGTCAAAAACACCTCATACCCATCATCCAGATAATCAGAAACTTTTTTCTGTTGGCTCCAAAAATCATAGCCGCGGTGCAAATGCAGTGTGTCGGCGGACGAATCAAATCCTAAAGCAACGTGTACCACGTTGCCGCGCAAGTTGCCCTGGCGCAACCGGCGGCCAACTTGTTCGGCCAGGCGCAATAAATACGACTTAACTTCCTCCAAATTAGACGTTGATTTGGGCAGCGTGTACGAATGCCCAACCGATTTTGCCGCCTCCTCATGATTATAAGGCCTGACCTCAATTGAGCCGCTTCCCTGCCCCATTTGCCATAAATGCTCGCCATACGCCACGCCAAACCGCTTCACTAACTTTACGCGCGGGCAAAGGTTTAACTCGCCAATAGTTTTAATCCCCATTTCGCTAAGATATTGGGTGAGTTTACGTCCCACCCCGCAAAATTCACTTACCGCCACGTCATTCACTTTATGCGGAAAATCTTCGGGACGGATTACAACCAGGCCGTCGGGCTTTTGCAACTCTCCCGCCAGTTTGGCCAAAAGTTTGTTGGGGCCAATGCCAATGGTACAAGTTAAATTAAACCGTTTTTTTATCCGCTGTTTAATATCTTTGGCAATGGAGATTGCTTGTTCCCACGGCAACAAATTACCTATATCTAAAAACGCTTCATCAATGGAAAAAGGTTCGACCAAATTGGTATATTCAATAAGTAGCTGCATAATTTCGCGTGAGGTATAAACGTATTTGGCCATATCTCCCACCACCACCACCAATTGCGGGCAAAGTTTTCTGGCATCCCAGGTTGACATGCCGGTTTTAACGCCATACGCGCGGGCTTCGTAGCTGGCCGCCGCCACCACCGAAGATTTTTGTATGCCGCCGCCTACCACAATGGGCTTATCCCGCAGTGCCGGGTTTGCCGCTTGCTCAACGGAAGCAAAAAAGGCGTTCATGTCGAGATGTAAAATCATGCAACCTTCCCCAACCGCCACACCATCTGCCCCGTATGGTACGCTAACTCGTAACAGTTGCCGCCGCAGCTCACGGCGAAATAAGTGATTTTTTCTTCACCATTGCGGTCATCCCAAATATAGTTGATGCTCTGCACATCGTACTTGCGGCCCTCCCAAACAAACCAGCGGGGCAAAATTTGGCCTTTGTCAAAAATAGCGGCAACTTTGATTTTCATAAACGGCGAAACAGCCCCCGCACCACCCCCTGCACCGCCACGTCTTTGACAAAAATTGGCTGCATTGCAGAATTGGCGGGTTCCAGCCGGACGCGGTTTTTTTCGCGGTATAAACGCTTAAGCGTGGCCGAGGTTTTATTGACCAGTGCCACCACCACCTGCCCGTCGTCAGCCGTATCACGTTGTTCCACTACAATAAAATCACCGTTTAAGATATGGTCTTCGATCATGCTGTCGCCCTTGACCTGTAAAACATAACAGGGGCGGCGCACGGCTCCCCGCCGGCCGGCCACCAATTGCGCCGGAACCGAAATTTCTTCCTGGTGATCCAGCACTTCAATTGGAGATCCCGCCGCAATGTAGCCGTAAAACGGCAACATGATTACCTGCCCAATGGCATCGGCAACGCCGGTGACACGATCCGACATCTTTTCCGACGCGGCTGAAATAATTTTTATCCCGCGCGACACACCGGCGCGCTCCAAATAGCCCGCCGCTTCCAGCGACTCCAGATATTTTTGCGCCGAGCGCGGCGACGCAAACTTGAACGCCCGGCTAATTTCGCGGACCGACGGAGGAAACCCTCGCTCTACAATTTGGCCTTTGATGTAATCCAGAATTTTTTGCTGTTTTTCGTTTAACATATATTTATTTTAGCTTTTAGCTTGCAGGATAATTGCTACAAGCTAAAAGCTTTTCCTTCCCCCCTTTCTTGGGTCGGTGCATCAGCACCTTGGTATACAAGTGTATACTAGGCAGGAATAAGTGTCAAGAAGATTTTTTATGAGGTTAAAACAATTGTCGTTCTTGGGACAGCTGCTCTAAAATCTGCAAAAATTCAGGAACAGATTTTTCAATAGCGCCTTTACGAGCGGCGCTTAACTTGTAAGCCAACACTGGCGTCTTGCGGGTAAACGCATCCGCCGATCTTGCCTCTCCGGTCATAAAGCTATGCTCCCCTAATATATCGCCCGGCCCCAATAAAATTATTGGGTTGCGCCCGCGCCGATCCACCGCAACCTGTCCACATACAATTATAAATAAATCCCCAGCGTCTTTTTGACCCTTCTGCATTAGTCGTGTATTTGTCGGAAATATCACCGGCTCCAATAATTCAGAAACTCTTAACGCGTGATCCATGGAAAAATTAATACCATATCTACTACCTATTGTTAATATTGTTGGCACCGCCTTTCCCAATCGGCCACCACTGTTTGCCCTCTCACTTTGAATGCGGCGCAAGGCATCTTCAAATACCTCCCTTATCTGTTCATTAATTCTTAAATACGGAGCCGATTGTCTATCCAGTTCTAATACCTCCGAAGCTTCAGTTGCCAGCACGTAAGCATTGCGTGTTCCACCTAAAAATCCACCTTCCCCAAGCGGTTGCCCATCGCCAACATTTACCATCCAAGCAATTTTTCTATCTTCTCTACGGGCTACCGTAAATAACCCCTTTGTAACCACCCACAGTCTTTCATCATCTGCTGTATCTTGCTCAATTAACACCTCGTCCTTCGAAACTGGCTTGAGCACTGCCGCAGAAGCCAAAGCTCTCAAATGATCATCGGTTACAAGCGGATTCTTCGCCAGTTCAGGAAAAGCCAATAATAGATGCAAAATGTTTGTGTGGAACGGCGAAAGGCCGGGAAAGCCACGCAAAGATTTAAATTCACGCTCACTAAAAACTAGAAAAGTGGCCCTTTGCCCTTTGTCACAAACCAAACAATCATCCGGCGACAAATGAGGAAAACTCGCCAGAACAGCGTCGCTTTCTCGCGCTACAAAAATCATGCCCGCCGGGACTTCAGCACAATGAGCCGTTTCTGCTCTTAGCACTCTAGGCGATCCTTCTGTTAATATCGCTACATTCCTCGACCTTAAACGCATGACGGCCGGCGCATCACTTGCCTCTAAAATTACCCGCGCAGTCCCCCCCACGGCTGCCCTAGTTTGCAGCGCCTCCCGCAAAGGTGCTATCGGAAACCTCCCAAAACTAAGTGGTCTACTAGAAATTGGCGGCATAATAAATCCTCCGTCATAATATAAATTTCTAAGTTCTTCTATCTCTTCGTCAACTACCTCAGTAAATTTCACAAAACGGGGAATTTATTTTGGGCAATTAGAAATTTTTTGTCGGCTGGAAGTATTGCAAAACCAGGAAAAATCGGGTGTATAATAAGCTCTCAGAGCTGAGAGACCAGAGGTCAGAGATAATGCGAGGAGGTTTCCATGAAAAAAATATTTATCGCCGCACTTTTGCTTTTAGCCGTCATTTTTATCACAAGTTGTTCCGGTAGTTCTCCAACTTCCGGCAATCCCGCCGTTCCCGCCGCCACCCTGGCCGAAAGCTTGGGACTGATGGCGCAATCCAGCTGCAGCATTGACGATTCAATCCAAGAAGGAACCACCGTGTCGCGTGGAATGCGCGCCCAATCAACTTATACTTATACTTCCCCCGAGGTGGGAGCCGACCAATGGTGGAACATGACCGTAAATTACAGTTCGTCTTCCCTCACCATGGAAGTGGTCACCAATTTTAAGATTTACACTTTAAGCGGAGCGGTAACCACGCTGGTCAACTTAGCAGTCCTTGAAACTTCTGATATCACTACATTTGAAATTTACGCCACGTATGATATCCAGCAAAACAGCAACCGCCTTTCAATGAACCTGGGTAGCAGCAAAACCAATCCATTTATCTTAAGCTTGCTTGGCCAAAGTTTAACCGGCCCCGTCTCTTACACCAGTTCGTACCAGGGCACCACTTACGTGATTGCCATGGTTTATGACCTGGCATTCCCGACCGGCAGCGATTATCCCAGTGGTACGGTGATGGCAACCATTTATGAAAACAGCGCCCTGATTTGCACCGGGACCATCACTTTTAACAGCACCAGCACTGCTACCTTGGCATTTTCCGGCGGGTACAGCGGGACGTATACCATAAATCTGGCCAACGGCACCGCGACGAAAAGCTAAATCGTCTTTCCGTCACGGTGCGCGTTGCGGCCAAAAAATACCCTTGACAGCCTACATATATATATGTAAGAATAACGCCTGTTCCGCAAAACCGGAACAAATATGGGGCAAAAAAACACAACTTAATAAATTGGTTTTTGCGTCAAGAAATTTTAAAAAAGCGCTTGATGCGCTTTTTTTGTGTCCCAAAAAAGCTGAGATAGTTTTGAAATTTGACAAGTTAATATTTAGGTAATTCATCCAAACAAACCGAGAGAATAAAATCTCGCATCAAGAATTAAGAAGAAGAGAATGGATCAAGTAAATAAGGGCGCACGGAGGATACCTTGGCATTATCAGAAGACGAAGGACGCGACTGGCTGCGATAAGCCCCGGGGAGCTGTCAAAGTAGCTTTGATCCGGGGATTTCCGATGGGGCAACCCGTCCCGATTAAAATTGGGACATCCTGGGCAACCGGGATAAAAACCGGGGGAACTGAAACATCTAAGTACCTCGAGGAAAAGAAACAAGTCTGTATTCCCAAAGTAGTGGCGAGCGAAATGGGAGAAGCCTAAACCGGTACCATGCCAAACCAGCAGGTTTTGTGGCGCCGGTGTCGCGGGATATTTTTGCTGTAATCTGCTGATTGCAGGAAGAGTCAAAAACTTAATTTTTAGCTGAAGCCAGCTGGAAAGTTGGCACCATAGAGGGTGAAAGTCCCGTAAGCGAAAAAGGTTAAGCTCTTTTAAGATATTCCCAAGTACTATGGGACACGAGAAATCCCTTAGGAATCCGGGTGGACCATCACCCAAGGCTAAATACTCGATAATGACCGATAGTGAACTAGTACCGTGAGGGAAAGGTGAAAAGAACCGCGGAAGCGGAGTGAAATAGAATATGAAACCGTGCGCTTACACACAGTAGGAGCCCCGATTTATCGGGGTGACTGCATGCCTATTGAAGAATGAGCCGTCGACTTACTGTTGCAGGCAAGGCGAAAGCCGAAGCGAAAGCGAGTCTGAAAATGGCGATTAAGTTTGCAGCAGTAGACCCGAAACCGTCAGCGATCTATCCGTGGGCAGGATGAAATCCCGATAATATCGGGATGGAGGTCCGAACCGGTGGATGTTGAAAAATCCTCGGATGACCTGCGGATAGCAGTGAAAAGCTAAACGAGCTCGGAGATAGCTGGTTCTCCTCGAAATGGTTTTAGGGCCAGCCTCAATTAAAATTGCTTTGGGGGTAGAGTACAGTTTGAACTAGGGCTCCGGAAGGAGTTCCAACTTCTTGCTAACTCCGAATACCAAAGTTAAGTTTTTTGGGAGTGAGAGTGTAGGGGATAAGCTCTATGCTCAAAAGGGAAACAGCCCAGACCATCAGCTAAGGTCCCTAAATGTAAGCTAAGTGGATAAGGTAGTTAAATCACCAAAACAGCCAGGAGGTTGGCTTAGAAGCAGCCATCCTTTAAAGAATGCGTAACAGCTCACTGGTCGAGTGATTTTGCGCCGAAAATACACGGGGCTCAAGCTTACTACCGACGCTATGGATTTGTTCCAATTTATTGGAATAAGTGGTAGAGGAGCGTTCTGTTTTAGGTTGAAGTCGCAGCGCGAGCTGCGGTGGACGAAACAGAAGCGAGTATGACGGCATAAGTAACGAAAAGATGAGTGAGAATCTCATCCGCCTCAAGTCTAAGGTTTCCTGGGGAAGGTTCGTCCGCCCAGGGTAAGTCGATATCTAAGCCGAGCCCCGGTTACCCCGGGGGTAGGCGACTGGCAAACCGGTTAATATTCCGGTACCGCCTGGTTGAGTCAACGGTCGGAGGGACGCAGAAGGGTAGGTCGGCCGCTTATTGGATTGCGGTCTAAGTATCTAGGAGGTAAGGTAGGCAAATCCGCCTTACATCAAACTCTGAAGTACGAATGGGACCCCGAGAGCAATCGAGGGGGAACCGACTGAACCCACGCTGACGAGAAAAGCTTCGACTGTTTTTACCGGGTGATCGTACTCTAAACCGACACAGGTGGACTAGCTGAGAAAGCTAAGGCGCGCGAGAGAACTCTCGTTAAGGAACTAGGCAAAATGGTTTCGTAACTTCGGGAGAAGAAACGCCTTTGTACGGTGTTAAAGCCGGAAAAGGCCTCAGAAACCAGGCTCGTGCAACTGTTTAACAAAAACACAGGTCTCTGCAAACCAGTAATGGGAAGTATAGGGGCCGATGCCTGCCCAGTGCTGGAAGGTTAAGGGGCGAGCTGAGATTATATCAAGGTTCAAACCGAAGCCCCAGTGAACGGCGGCCGTAACTATAACGGTGAAAGTCATATGCTACTGACTTGGGCCGTTGCAAAATTTGGCTATTTGCTGGAATATCTGGATAGATGTCATGCTACCGAGGAGGTGATAAAGCATGAACGCAGACAATCAGCAGGAAAGGCTGCAGATTACAGAAGAATTCAAGTGGTTTTTAGCAGGAATAATTGAGGGTGAAGGCAGTATTTGTATCTCAATTAAGGACTCCCCTACCGCTAAGTTTGGCTATTATATCGATCCGGAGTTTTTTATTTACCAACACAAGTTGGCGCGTGAACTCCTGGACCAAGCCAAATTCTTTTTTGGCACGGGGAATATTGTTCCCAAACCCGGCAACGAAGATGTTTTAGTCTACAAAGTGACCTCGCGCAGAAGCATTATCGAAAAAGTAATTCCTTTTTTTGAAAAATATATGCGCTATGGGTCACAGCTAAAACGCCGGAATTTTGAGATTTTCAGAGAAATAACCTTCGCCCTGGAAAATCATGCCCACGCCACTGCAGAAGGAACGGTGCGCTTGGTTGAACTGGCATACGCGACTAACCATGCCGGAAAACAACGCAAACGCCCGAAAGAAGAAGTAATCCGCAGAATCCTCAGAGACTACACGCCAAACTCCCCGATCTGATCGGGGAGAAGATATAGTCCGATCTTTATGGCGACATAAAGCTAACATAAGTACCTAAGGTAGCGAAATTCCTTGTCGGGTAAGTTCCGACCCGCACGAAAGGCAGAATGACATGAGCGGTGTCTCGGCGAGAGACTCGGTGAAATTGGGATGTCCGTGAAGACACGGATTACCTGCATCAGGACAGAAAGACCCCGTGGAGCTTTACTGTAACCTAGCTTTGGATTTCGATGGAATTTGCGCAGTATAGGTGGGAGGCTTTGATGTCTCGGTTTTGGCCGGGACGGAGCCACAATGTGAGATACCACCCTGGTTTCGTTGGAATTCTAACCCCCGAAGTGTATTCGGGGAAACAGAGCTAGGCAGGCAGTTTGACTGGGGCGGTTTTCTCCTAAATCGTAACGGAGAAGTTCAAAGGTTCGCTCAGGACGGTTAGAAATCGTCCCAACGAGTGTAAAGGCATAAGCGAGCTTGACTGCGAGTCGTACATGACGAGCAGGGACGAAAGTCGGACTTAGTGATCCGGTGGTCCCGTATGGAAGGGCCATCGCTCAGCGGACAAAAGTTACCCCGGGGATAACAGGCTTATCTCCTCCAAGAGTTCACATCGACGAGGAGGTTTGGCACCTCGATGTCGGCTCGTCGCATCCTCCCGCTGGAGCAGGTGGGAAGGGTTGGGCTGTTCGCCCATTAAAGCGGTACGTGAGCTGGGTTCAGAACGTCGTGAGACAGTTTGGTCCATATCCGGTGCAGGCGCAGGATTTTTGCGGGGAGCTCTTCCTAGTACGAGAGGACCGGAAGGGACGAACCTCTAGTGTACCAGTTGTGTCGCCAGATGCAAACGCTGGGTAGCTATGTTCGGTTGGGATAAACGCTGAAAGCATCTAAGCGTCAAGCCCACCCCAAGATTAGAAATCCCACCTTATGATTTATCATAAGGGTAAGATCACTTGTAGATCACAAGTTTGATAGGCTGGACGTGTAAGCGCAGTAATGCGTGTAGCTGACCAGTACTAATCGATCGAGGACTTGATCCTTCTTCTTTCTTAATTTTTGATGCGGGAATTTATTTCCTTTGGTTTTTTGGCCTGGATTACCTGTATTAACTTAAAAGTTGAACCTTAATAATTTAATATGATTTTTATTATTAATTTTTAATTAATAAAAAATCCCTAGTGACGATACTGACGGGGCAACACCTGTTCCCATTCCGAACACAGCAGTTAAGCCCGTCAAGGCCGATGGTACTCTCTGCGAAAAGCGGGGGGGAGAGTAGGTAGTTGCTGGGGGTTTTTTTTGGCTAAAATAATCTTTACGTCGGCACCTGTCTTAGCAAAGCATCAATCTTCCTTCTTTGGCGGAAGGCCTCATTCTGCGCGTCCAATTGTCCCGACGCATTTAAATATGCTAATAAGTCATCTTGGCAACCGCTCGCTTGCAATAATAAATCCCGACAAAATTGCGGGGATGCAGAATCCGGCAGATCTGCAGAATCAGGCGCACGCAGCGACCCTCGCAAACCCAAAATCGTAAAGGTAGCCGTTTGAACCAAAGAGCCGGAAATAAACCGCAGTCCTTCTATTGCCCGCTCTCTGCCCCCCATTGCAAAGCTCATCTCGGCGGCCATCCTTTCAATGCGGCCAGCTTCCACGGGCAAACCAAAAAGCAAGCAGCGGCTGGCCAAGGTTCTAGTGCTCAGCTCTAAATGCCGTGCCACGTTATCTCTTTCATCTCTGTCATCCGTCAACTGTTCCTCTAATTCAATAATTTTTAATGCCGATTCCCATAAACCCAGCGCAATGCTACTCTCTCCCAATCGGAAACTTGCCTCCGCCATTGTATCCACTGCCTGCCCCAACTTGCCCAAGCATCTAAAATGGGCGTCTTTTTCCCACAACACCCAAAAAATCCGCGCCGCCGCAGTACTGTTGCAAAGTGATTCACGATATAAGTTGTGCGCCGGCTCAAAATTGTAAACCGGCAGTACGCTAAATCTACTCCGCCTATCTTTCCGGGCGTGCTGCATTACAACCTGCTGGGCCGCACGCGTAAAACCAACCATTTCATCCCCTGCCTTCAAATACCCTTCTGCCGCATAACTCCGAGTAAAAGCCGATCGGATTATTAATGCCCGCGGCAATGCATCTAAGGCAATAGTTTCGTTTTGATGTGCAAACTTTAACCATTCTGCCACTGGATTATCCACCCCCCCCTCACCCCTCCTGAACCTAACGCACTGGTCCAGCAAATCATCAATCTCATCCGGCGCTTCTCTTTTTTGTCCCCTATCAGGTTTTAAAAAATAAGTTACCCTGCCATCCACTGGAGCTTGCCCTAATAATTTAAAAACTCTTCCCACCGCCGTGCGTGAAACTCCTTGCCGGTAATCAAGACTAAATAAGTTGATCATCCCTCTCAATCCAGGCTGAATAAAAGCCAAATCATCAATGTGACTCAAAACTAAACCTACTTTTTCAGCAGTAAAATCACGTGACATTAAAATTCGTTGGCAGTATCTTTCAGAACGCGCCGCCAAAACAGGATCACCAGCTCTGACAATAATTCCCGCATCCAGGAAGGTCTTGATTTGCCGGTGGATTCCTGGAAAAGCTGGAGCCACAAAAGGGCGTGGTCGCATGTCAACCGAAAAAGGCCGGCGGGTGTTACCCAAATATGAACGTAAGGCTTCTAGCTGCATGATAGTTTGTCTCCCAAATGCCCTTGCGCTCTAGCCAACTGCTCGCGGGCACTTGCAATTAAATCTTCATGGCCCTCTTCCCCCAACAATGCTACTATTTGGGTCCAACAGTCACGAATAATTTCCCAAGCAGGTAAATCATCAGCCCCAGCTAATCGTCGCTCCAAACTGTGCGCCGTGCGCCCAAAAATTTCCCGGGCTTCAGCTTTCTTTCCCAAAGCCACCTGAACATCGGCGCGGGTCTTTTCCGTTCGTGCAAATTCGACAAACTTTCCATCCCGGGCATAATCCGTTCCAATGTTAGTCAGCCGCTCTAACATTATCCTTAAATAAACTGGATCGCTACTAGCCTGGTAGCGGGCCATCAAATCCGGCAAAACCAGCAATTTTAAATTCATCCCTTCTTCAAAACCAAGGCAATGCATATCAATTGTACCCACCAGCGACAAATTAAAGGATAGATTCCTAACCAATGTCGGAATGTCTCTTGCATCCTCTTCCGCCAGCAAATAACAAACTCGCGCCGCGCGCAATCTCGCTTCCCGCGCCCGTAAAAATAATGGGGTCGCCGCCACTAAATCCTCTTCCGCTAATATCCGCTTTGCCACCACGTAATACCCCAATCCCTCAATATCCAAGCTAATCGCATATCCCCTATCCTTCCCAAATAAAAGAGCCAATTGCCCCAAACGGCCGTTAGTTTCTGCAAGTTTCAGCCAGTCCGCGGGTCTGCCGCATCGATCCTCCCTCAGTCTCGCAAACCCTTCCCCGCTTGTACGTTGCAGCCCATCATATTCCCGTAGTAGGTCATCCATGGGCCTTTCGGTTGAATCAATGAAGGGGACATCATTAACCATAAACGCCTGCGCCACCGCCGTCCGACTCACCCACGTCAACCGACCATCCGTCCCTGCATTAAAAACTACATTTGACAAATCTAATTCCCCCGCCAGCTCCGGATCAAACATTTTCCAGCGCAGTAAAAAAGCTAAAGCAAACCCCAGGGTTGAATTCGAAATCTCAAATGGCCTTAAGCTCTCAATCATTGCCGCTTCGCGTAAATCTAAAAGCCGCTGGCCGTTACCCAAAACCAATATCCCGGAAGTTCCTAAAGTAGTCAAAGCGCTGTGCAACGCATGCCGATTTCCAGTCCGCAATAAACATTTGTCTTGTCGCCAAGTTTTGATAACCCTTTGTTGATTAGGGCTAGCTAACCCTAAGACACTACTCAAACGCAAAGTTTGCATATCATTTATTCGTCAAATCCACCCGAAAATTTCACAAATTTGCTATAATATATTTTAGTTACCTAAGGAGGCCGCTATGAAAAAACAAATTTCCGTCACCTTAATAATCACTACGTTGTTGGGATTTTTGATTTGGGATTTGGGATTTTCTCCTCCGGCTTTTGCCAATTACGGCGCCCGCCCAATGGCGATGGGCGGAGCTTTTACCGCCATTGCCGACGATGCCAACGCAGCTTACTGGAACCCCGCCGGGTTTGCGATCAATCCGGGCACCGAGTTGTCCGGAACAACCCTGCTTGACCACCGCAACGAAACTATCGGCGACAGCTATATGTCCCTAAAACTAGGATTTGAAACCCCGCTTGATTCTCCTTTGCATTGGGTCCTGGGAGTGGGCGCGGCCGCCGCGGCCGGCGCTTATGCCGCCCAATATTTATCCGACCAAGGGGCTTTAAAGAAAAACTGGGGCCGGAGCGGAGAAAAAACCGCCAAAGGACAATCGATGGCGGCTGAAGTCAAGGCCGAAGATACCGGTTCAACGGTGGCACCCAGTGCTATCATCGGCACCGGGATCAATAAAATTTTCGGCAATCAACCACCGGCCGTAACGCAAACGGCAACACAAGCCGCACAACCAATTCCCCAACCCGCACAACCAACTCCCCAACCTGCACCACCCGCCACACAAACTTCCACCCAACCCACGACCCAACCCGTAATCATTAACAATTACAACCAAAATACCAACCAAAACACCTATCAACCGGCACCAACCTATTTTGGGCCAATCCCGGTTTACAACCCGGTATATTATGCCGATATGCAAAAGCCCACTTACTATGAAGACCGCGAATACGCACCCAATCCCAAACAAACTCCGGCCGGAAAAGCGCAGTTTGGGCTGGGACTAACCTGGATGCACGATAAAAATGCAACCCTTGACCAAAACACCAACTGGTACACTCTGTCACTGGCCACCGCCTGGGAAGAAACGGTATCCCTAGGAACTAACGTTAACGTTTACGATTTGACTATCCCATCCACCAATGTGCGGGGTTTTGGCGCAGGACTGGATTTAGGCATGTTAATCCGCTCGTATGAAAGGTTATTTATTGGGTTATGTGCCCAGGAGATATTAACCACTGACATCCATTGGACCAACGGCGCAACTACCACCTATCGGATGAACGTCAACGCAGGGGTTGCGCTGCGCCCCATCAAAGAATTTACACTGGCCGCCGACATCCACAACTTTTTCATGCAAAATGGAGAGCATGCGACGTACCATTACGGTGTAGAAATCATACCGACACCGGGGCTGGCTTTGCGCGCAGGATCCAGCGATTACAGCGAAACCCTTGGGGCGGGAATTAAGATCGGAGAAATTTTAGCCGATTACGCGATACTGAACGGCAATTATAACCACACACAAATGGCCAGCTTGGCATGGAAGTTTTAGGTAACGTTAACCCGCGCGGCATAATTGAAGGCGTAAAAATATTTTTGCCACAATTCATCGGTTGAGCTGTAAATATTTTCAAAAGCAAAATAATCAGCCAACACTTCACGCAGGCGGCAAATTTCTTTTAATCGTTTGCGGTTTTTAGGATCATCAATCGTTAAGTCAACTAATTCCAGTGCACGCTCAAACGCCTGCCGGCTGTAATTTACATTACCCTTGTTGCGCCAGCTCATGGTGCGCTCTATTTCACTGCCAATATTGGCCATTTGCTCGCAAAGTGAATATTTCTGCCAACCACCGGCGGCCATGTCTTTGTGGAGAAAACTCATGCTTTCACCAATCGATTTACAATTTCAATGATTTTTTCTCTGATAATCGGGTCATCCACACCACGGCTGCGATTATTCAAATGCGGCTTCAAATTGATCATCGAATCAAACTCGATCCAATCATCACGGCTTAATTCCGGAAAAATATTGATCCCCCAAAGGTCCATAGAGCTTGAACCATCCTCAATCAACAACTGCTCTTCATCGGCGTGCATTTCGGCATCCACCGCCATGATTTCCTTCTTAATATCAACCACTGCCTTAACCAATGTACCAAATCTTGCCTGCGCCATTTTTACTAATTCATTTTTAGCAATTTCGTTTTGGACGACTTTCATGGCTTAATTATAACCTTTAGGCGTTACTTTTGAAATAATTACTTTTCTGGTATAATTATTTTACTACCCAAAAGTTATCGGCATTCCCCGGTAGCGCAGTGGTAGCGCAGGTGACTGTTTGAAATAGCAGCTTTCCCGGGAAACCGGGATTGAAAAATTGGGTGAATTCAGGGAAGCCCCGGTAAACCGAGGTAATCCTGAGCGAAGTCTACCGAAAGGAATAAAAGTAGGTAGAAACGTGCAGAGACTAGAGAGTGAGGATCCTAACCAATAATCTCTCAATAAGCGCCCAACACCCTAACGTAAAGATCGAGGGTGATGAGATAGTCCAGTCCTAGAAGTAATTTTAGGGTATCCTGTAATCACTTGGTCGTAGGTTCGAATCCTACCCGGGGAGCTTCTTTTTCAGTACAAACCGTATTATTTCTAGATGAATTTTTTGCCGCGGCTGTCGAAATTTCGACAGGAAAATCCTCGCGGCCGAAAATGGACGGCGGCATTTTCGGCCGCTCGGATATTATATGCGGCGGATAAATTTTGTCGGTAGCATACGAAAAACTACAATCAATAAATAGCTCCACTTCAATTTTTTCCTTTGAATAAAACACCTGTTTAACCAAATTTTTCATGGCGACGCCTTTGTTGATAACCTCTGTAATTGATGCGATTTTTAGAGCCTGTTCCAGTGTGTTTTTTAGGTTTTCGGAAGTGGTTGCAGGTGGATTTAGGGTTAGTTCGAGTCCAGGACAGGCACCCGGGTTGTTACGATTGAGCATGAAGCTCAAACTCTCAAGGTATTGTTCATCACGGCAAATACGATCAAGGTTTTGGACAACACACGCATCAAAACGGCCAGCGCTTACTTGCTTCACCGAGCAAACCTGCCAATCTCTTTTGAGAGTACAAGTACAACGGTAATAAAAATAGCGGCGGCGTTTGCCGTTTTTAATTTTGTTGGTATAGGTGGGGGTCATGATTGATCCGCACTCACGGCAAACCACCAGCCCGGGAAAGAGAAACGGCTTCACGGGTGACCAACGCAACGGTTTTTTGGTAAAAGAAATTTTCTGTACTTGCAAAAATTGTTCTTCGCTGATAATTGGAGCATGGATTCCCTGATAGGTTTGCCCAAGGTGAGCTATTTTCCCGGTGTAGAGAATATTTCTCAATAAATACGTCAGCGACGATTTGGAAAAAAGGCGGCCGTTTTTGTTTAACACGCTTTTCGCTTTAGCATAATCGTACACTTTGGCAATAGAGCCAGTTGCAACCATAAGGTTAAACATTTCGCGGACAATTTGTGCCTCACCAGGTTCAACTACCAATTTCTTCTCTAGGCGTTGATAACCAAAGGGAGGGGTGCCGCCACCAAACAAGCCCTTTTTTGCGCGTTCGAGCATTTTGTCTTTAGTCCGTTCGCTGGTTAATTCACGCTCGAACTGCGCAAAAGTAAGCATGATATTTCTTAAAAGGCGCCCGGAGGGGGTGGAGGTATCGAAACGCTCGGTTACAGAAAGGAACGCAACATTAGCTTGGTCAAAGATTTCAATTAAATGGTAAAAGTCTTTGGGGGAGCGGGTTAAGCGATCGATCTTATAAACAATCACCATCCCTACCCTATTA
>JBAZQH010000030.1:0-16638 GCA_041645285.1 Candidatus Margulisiibacteriota bacterium
AACCCGTATTGCGGATAAAGTTCGTGGAAATGCTGCATGATGCGGTCGCGGGTTACTTTGGCAACAATGGAGGCCGCGGCAATACTGTTTACCCGGCCATCCCCGCCGACAATGGTTTTTTCGGGCATCGGACAGGATAATTTAACTTTGCCGTCAACCAACACAAAATCCGGCAAAGGATTAAGCGCCAAAGTTGCCTCGCGCATGGCAAAAATGCTGGCCCATAAAATATTTACCCTGGCAATCAAATCTATATCAGAAACGCCAATCGCCACTGCCGGCGCCTGGTCCAAAATACGCGCAAAAACCTCTGCACGTTTTTTGGGGGTTAATTTTTTCGAATCGTCTAGTCCCTTAATGTTTGCCGCGGCAGGAAGAATTACCGCCGCGCCCACCACCGGCCCCGCCAGCGGCCCCCGCCCCGCCTCATCCGCACCGGCAATCAAACCATAACCCAGCTGGCGCAGTTTATTCTCAAAAGAAGAATTTGGGTAGATCACAAAGCTTGATTATAACCGATTAAAATCGTCCCGACAAATCTCTACCAAATAATCCCAAACCGGGTCAGCGGCCAGATGCGGAAAAACGCGGGACCCACCACATTTTTGCGCGGCAAAAAGCCCCAGTAGCGGCTGTCGGCCGAGTTAGGACGATTGTCGCCCATCATGAAATAATAGCCGGGCGGAACTCGGATTGGCCCAAAATCGGCATGGTCGCGGTTTAGCGAATAATTTTCTTTTAAGGGGCGGCCGTTGATAAAAACTACGCCGTCAATCAGCTGCAAGGTGTCCCCCGGCGCGCCTAAAATTCTTTTGATCAATTCCTTTTTGCCCGTGCGCTCAAATTCTGCCGGGGCCTTAAAAACAATGATTTCCTGGCGGTGGGGCTCGCGGAAGCGGTAGATAAATTTATTGACTACAATCCGATCCTGGATGTCGAGGGTGGGAATCATGGAGCCGGAAGGGATCCAAAAAACCTGGATGACCCAGGCACGGATAATCAGGGCTAAAACCAGGGCAATGATAACCGTTTCAATTGTGTCCTGGAGCCACCCCTTTTTTTGCCCGTCTCTATTCGGGAAAAAAGGCAGGGAAATTTTATCAAACGGAAACTTATTCAGTTTATGCTCCCGTCTTCTCTTCAACTTTAGTGGCGCGCGCGCCAATGCGATCCCTTAAATAATATAATTTTGCCCGGCGCACCTTGCCACTTTTTACCACCGAAATTTTGGCGATTTTGTCAGAGTGCAGGGGGAAAATTTTTTCTACTCCCACGCCCTGGACTAACTTTCGAACCGTAAACGTCTCCCTAACTCCTCCACCCCGCTTGGCAATAACAATCCCTTCAAAATTCTGGAGACGTTCCTTATTGCCCTCAATAATTTTCAAGCTCACGCTCACCATATCCCCCACCCCAAACTTTGGCCGGCCGGCTTTCATGTATTTACTTTCAATTTCCTTGAATACTTCTCGGGTAACCATGTGCATTTTCCTCCTATCTTACAATTAAGTTAATTTGCGTCCGGGCGCCCCATCAACCTATCCAGTATTATAGCAACTGCAGAGCGAACTGATAAGTGGTTATAATTATCCTGATCCGCTCCGGCAATTGGCTCCAAAACATAATCACAACGCTGCAGGATCTCATCCGTCATTCCCCAGCCAGTCCCGAACAACAACAGCCAGGGCTGACCCTCTTGCGCGGCCATTTTTCCTCTAAAAGCCGCATAACTCAAGGCCCCCTTGGGCCGGGCCGAAGTGGCCACCAGAGAAGGGAGCTTGCCCGTCTCATTTTCAATTTCAAGAATCACATTGTCCAAATCTTTTTGCAAAGACAAGCGCGCCAAGGCCTTGGCGCGCGTCCAATTTTGCACAAAACTTTCGGCTTCGGCCCAGGCGGCAACGATGCGCTCCGCAAATTTTAATTGGGCCGCCACCGGATTTACCACAAAATATTTTTTGACCCCAAACGTCATGGCGCTGCGCGCAATATCATGCAAGTCAAAACCGGTAATGGCAGTGGTAACTACTTCACCGTTTTTGTTATAGACCGGGTAATGCAACAGCGCCAGGTATAGGTTCATAGCATTAAAAAACCAAAAGTATAAATTACTGCATTTATTCCAAAATTATCTCTTGTAACAGCACCCGGTCAATTTTACTTATCTCCGCCCTGGCAAACAAATCCGGCCGCCGGAATAAAGTTTGGCGCAAGGCCTCTTTGCGGCGATAGCGCCCGATGGCTTTATGGTTGCCGCTCATCAAATCGGGCGGGACTTTTTTACCCCGATACTCCGCCGGGCGAGTGTAATGGGGATAATCCAGCAGTCCATTTTCAAATGAATCTTCCGCTACCGAAGCTGCCTTTCCCACTACCCCAGGAATAAACCGGGCTACGGCATCAACCAAAACCATCGCCGGTATTTCCCCGCCACTTAAAACATAGTCGCCAATTGAAATTTCTTCCGCCCCGGACAGCTGGTAAAAACGCTGGTCAATTTCTTCATAATGCCCGCAAACCAAAATTAAGTGCGGAGAGCGCGCCAGTTGGCGGGCTCGCGCGGGCGTTAACTTTTTTCCGCGCGGCGTAAATGCCACCACCTGCGAGTTTTTACGTTTTAACTTTTCAAGGGCTTGCATGACCGGATCGGCCAAGAGAACCATCCCCACCCCTCCGCCATATGGACTATCGTCCGCGGTCTTATGCTTATCTTGGGTCCACTGTCGGATATCCTCAACCGTAATTTTCAAAAGGCCACGGTCAACCGCTTTTTTTAGCAGGCTAAACTGCAAAACAGAGGTAAACGCCTCCGGAAAAAGGGTCAGGATGTCGATTTTCACGCAGGTTACTCTACGCCGCGAATTTCCTGGATGATCCCGTCTTTTACGATAATCTCGGCCCCGCCGATTTTTTTGTACAGATTGTCGCCTACCGCAACTTCAACCGGGCCTTCGAGCGGGCCCTGTACAAATTCGTTCCCCAATTGCAAATTCTTGGCGTCTTCAATTTTCATCATCAGGTCGCTTTTGGCGGCAATTTGCCGGGCGCGCTCATCTTCCAACTGCTGTTTAAACGTGTTGGCCCGCTGGACCATGCCTTTTTGTTTCAAATTTTCAAAATAGGCCTTGCTTTGGTCTTCAATTTTGGTGGCCTGATCTTCCAAGTTCCGGATGGCCCGCTCCAACTCCCGGATCAAATTTTCCTTAAACGCTTCGGTAACAATTGCCTTAACCATTACTACCCGTTTCAGTTCAATCGAATCAAAACTCATTTTTTGCTCTGCCATTTAATTTTCCTCCTTTTTTATCCCTTATCCCGGCTCTCTTCGCCGGGCGTCAAGATTTCTACCGTAACCCTTTTGCGATCTTTTGCCGCCGCGGCCTTGGTAATGGTGCGGATGGCGTTGGCAATCCGTCCTTCTTTACCAATCACCTTACCGATATCTTCCTGTGCTACCCGAATTTCCAAAATGGTGGTGCTTTCACTTTCGTTTTGGGAAACACTGACGTCTGCGGGCTTGTCTACCAATGCTTTTACGATAAACTCAACTAATTCTTTCATGCTCTCTCCTGCTCTAAAAAACTTACGCTGCTTTGGCTTCCGCTGCCGGCGCCGTCGCCGTCGCGGGCACGGGCTTAGCTCCAGCCGCTTCCGCCGCGGCTGCAGCTTCTTTTTTAGATTTGCGTTTAACCTTTCCTTCAAAATTTAAAGGGGACAAAATTTGCATTTTACCCAGCAAATACCTGACCTTATCGGTAGGTTGGGCACCTTTTGCCAGCCAGGCCTTGATCTTATCTGCATTAAAATCAATGATTGGCGGGTTGTGCCGTGGTTCATACCGTCCCACTGTGTCTAAGGCCACCGAAGTAGTGGGTCTCGACTCGTCAATCACCACCAGGCGGTAAATTGGTTTCTTTTTAGCTCCCATCCTCTTTAACTTAAGCTTTGCGGCCAAGGTTAATCCTCCTTTTAACAAAAAACAACTTGGGAATGATACCATAAGAGAGGGGGCAGCGTCAAATTGTATACTTGGAATAAGCCGCCTTAATTGCCGGAAGGGAATCGCAACCAAACTTGTCTAGCAGCGCCCGGGCAATTTCAAACGCCAGCGCCGCTTCCCCCACCACCGCCGCCGCTTCCACCGCCTCAATGTCGGAGCGCTCAACGTGGGCGCTCGCCGGTTTTTTGGTCTTAAGATCAACCGATTGCAGGGGACGCAGTAAAGTTGAAATGGGTTTCATGGCCGCACGGACAATTATATCTTCCCCGTTGGTTACGCCACCCTCCAACCCTCCGGCATGGTTTGTTTTGTGATAATAGCCGCCTTTTTCGTAGAAAATGGCATCGTGCGCTTCAGAGCCCTTTCTGCAAGCTACCTCAAACCCTAATCCTATGCCTACTCCTTTAATTGCCGGGATACTCATCAAGCTCAGCGCAATCCGGCCGTCCAGCCGCCGGTCGTATTGGACATAACTGCCTAATCCTGCGGGAACACCTTTAGCTACAATCTCAAACACTCCGCCTAAAGTATCGCCCGCGCGGCGCGCTTTTTCCACCAGAGCCGCAATTTCTTTGGCGGTTTTGGCGCCGCAAACGTGGATTACTTTGCTTCCAATCGAGATATTAAATTGAGCTAAAAGCTTTTTGCAAACCGCACCCACCGCTACCCGGGCGGCGGTTTCGCGTGCCGAGGCGCGTTCCAATACGTTGCGGGCATCATCGAAACTATATTTTAATACCCCTGCCAGGTCGGCGTGGCCGGGGCGCGGAGTAGTAACGGGTTGATTAAAAAATTCGGTGCTTTTATTGGGGATCAACATTGCAATGGGACTGCCAATGGTTTTATTTTTACGCACGCCCGACAAAATTTCAACGAGGTCTTTCTCGATTTTCATCCGGCCGCCGCGGCCCGGCCCAACCTGTCGTCGCGCCAAATCAACATCAATATCTTTGGCTAAAAGCGGGAGATGGGCGGGGATGCCTTCTAAAATTGTCACTAAACTTTTGCCGTGTGACTCGCCGGCGGTAAGGTAACGTAACATGGGAAGATTATAGCAGAATAAAAAACCTTACAGCAAGAAAAACTCTTGATTTCGCCCCCCCTCCTTAGCCTGATGCTCGGCTTCGTTTGCTCTTTGAATAGCTGTTATCGGGTCTTCTCCTTCGCGAATCAACGTTGCTCCCACGCTCAGAGTTTTGCGGATGCGAAACCTTAATGCCGATCTGCCCTCACGCCCTATCTCAGGCTTATGGGGAAGTTGGTCAACCGTACAACCAGCACCTATATTTTCACGATGCCGCAAACGATCTTTTATCCCAGCAAGTTTTGCTTCCGCTTCAACCGGTGTAGCAAATTCAGAACAAATTGATATCAATTGGCGGCCAACGGACCTTCGAATTCTCCGACAAATCTTTAAGGCAGCTGCTTCTTGCTCATCCAACGAAACACTGGCAGGAACTTCTAAGACCCAGACAAATTCTTCCCCCCCTCCATAACGATAGATATCATCTTCAGCTCTCGCTTTGACCACCACCATCCTTTGGCTAATTTCATGCAAAACATCGTCAGCCATTACATGGTCAAAAGCACGATCCGTGGCACCAAAGTTATCAATATCCGCAAATAATAATAATATGCGATTGCCGCGAGCTTGGGCCTCACGCACCCTGGCGGCCAGATCATCTTTAACATAACGCTTGCTTAATATGCCGTGTACTCCCAACATCGGGTCCAGTCGCGCTAAACGCCTGAATTCCTGATAAGCATGCGCACTGGACAACGCGTTGCCGATTTCTTCCGATGCATCCTGCAAAAAAATTAAATCGGGCAGAGAAAAAGCGTCCTCCCTTTCGTTTTTTACAAAAATAACCCCCACAATTTTCCCCTGCACCAATAAAGGCACCGCCATCAATGACCCGTACGAATCTGTGCCTGAATTTTTTCTCCAGCGCACGCCGCTGATTGCTTCAAACTCAGCCTTGCGATTCAAACACAGCGGTATCCCTTCCTCAATCACCTTCCAGGCGATGCCAACCCCGGCACTTTGACTGCCCGCGGCTTCCGGATCCGCGGCTTTGCCGTTTTCTTTTTCATCAACATAACGTACCCGCAAGCCATTATGCGTTCCCTGTTCCTCGGCAATCAATCCGGTGGTTGACCCTTCACCTTTATAGCGGCTGCCCATGATAAAAGCCCCTGCCGCCTCATCGAAAAACATGACGCTGACTTCCGACGGAGGCATTGCCGGGTGAAAAACTATACCCAATAAAGCATTACTAACCGCACGAAAGATACAAAACAAATCCAACCGTGCACGAATCAGGTCACTAAATAAAGTATGCTTGATTGCCTCCATTTGCAGGCGCATCAGATCCATCCGTACCCGGCCGCATCTTTCGGCAAGGTCTTCTAAAATAATTGCATTCTCCCTTGATTGAAAAGGCGAATCAAAATTTAATTCATAAACAACCCTTTGTCCTTTGAACTGCGACTCTCTAACCCAAACGACACTTTTTTCGTCTTCCACCAATCGATCCCGCAACTGCCCGCCCACCAGCTCTGCCTTGGCTAACTGCGTCAATGCAGAGGGACAATTAGCTGATAAATCTTCCGTTTTTCTGAAAACTGCCCCATCACAACGCTCAAACCCGGCTTGTCCGATTAATGCCCCATGGATTACATCAAAATAATAAACCCGTACCGAGCGAGGATTTAAGGTGAAAGCCGCCTGCGCAAAACACGCGTCGATATCCATTATTCTAATAAAAGGAGAACTGGCCGTGGCGGTAATTGCTGTACTTAATCGGTCATTTAACAATCGCATTGCCTCCGACCTCTTTGTCACAAATTTTCCACGTATTTCCCGTGGTAGCTCCCGCCGGCAAGCAATGCCTGTTCTGACTAGGGCCAAAACCTCGCTCCGCATAGCCATTTATCCTCTCCTAGATAACCTTATTTAAATTATCCGCTGCATTTATTCCCTTATACATATATCGTCCATTCCCTCGCAAAATCTCACGTTTTGATTTATAATAAAACCAATGTCAACCATCAAAAACTATATTGAAAAAATCAATTATTTTGACAAGCAGTTTGTGGGCACGATTGCTTTCCGCAATGAAGAGATCACCCTGCCCGACAATTCAAAAATTGCGGTGGGCATTGACGACGGCCACTGGATATTGATTTACCAGCGCGGGAGCGGGGAGCGTTTCCGGGTTTTTTCTTACGACAGTCATGCGAGCAAGCTTTACGTTGACCAAAAGCTTGGCACCGAGGAAGAATACGCTTTTTTCAAGGAAAGGTTTAATTATTTTATGGCTCACGCGCGGGTGGACGAGCTGGTATCCATCCTTCCGCCGGAAAATTAAGGAATAAATTATGACTGAAGTCCACGGTATCGGCGCTTACGGAATTGTCCCGTTTATGAGCGACGACCTGCAAAAACTGATGAAAAAATTCAACCACATCCCGTCGCGCGAAGGCCGTATTGCTTATATTATGCTACTGGGCAAAAAAGCCAAGAAACCCGAAATCCATGAGGGGGTTTACGCCGCGCGGGGAGCGTTGAAGTGGATTGAGGAAGTATTAAATGATAATAAAGATAATCAAGAAGGACAAAAAAAGTAAAAGGAGATAAGCCCATGCGCTCCGATAAAATAAAACAAGGCCTCGAAAGAACCCCGGTAAGGACATTACTCTACGCCACCGGATTAAAGAAAGAAGATTTTGATAAGCCATTTATTGCCATTGCTTCATCTTATACCAATATGGTGCCCGGCCACGTCAACATGCGCGAGCTGGAAGCAGAAATTGTAAAAGGCATCCGCGACGCCGGCGGCGTGCCGTTTATTTTTGGCGTGCCCGCCATTTGCGACGGCATCGCAATGGGACACTCGGGCATGCATTATTCTCTCCCTCTACGCGAACTAATTGCCGACTGCGTTGAAACCATGGCCGAGGCCTATCAATTAGATGGATTAGTATTACTTACCGCCTGCGACAAAATTACCCCGGGCATGCTGATGGCCGCCATGCGGGTAAATGTCCCATCAATTGTGGTTACCGCTGGCCCGATGAAATCCGGAAATTACAAAGGCCGCCGGTTATCTTTAGTAAAAGATTCTTTTGAAGCACTGGCCGCTTACCAGGCCGGCAAAATCAGCAAGCAGGAGTTGGAAGCCCTGGAATGCCGCGCCTGTCCCGGCCCCGGCGCCTGCCAGGGGCTTTATACCGCTAATACCATGGCTTGTATTTGTGAAGCCATCGGCATGTCGCTCCCTTACTGTGGCACTCGTCTGGCCATTTCTAAAGAAAAGAAAAAAATTGCTTATGAAAGTGGCAAAACCGCAGTCACGATTGCCAAGAAAAATATTAAACCGCGCGACATTATGACCCCGGCTGCATTTCGCAATGCACTGCGCATTGATATGGCCTTGGGCGGATCTACCAATACGGCATTACATATTCCCGCCATCGCGCACGAAGCGGATATCAATATTCCGCTTGAGCTGTTTGACAAAATCAGCCGGGAAACGCCGCATATCACAGATATTCTGCCGTCCGGCAAATACTTTATGGAGGATTTTGACGCCGCCGGGGGCGTGCCCGCCGCTTTGCACGTTTTACAAAGCAAATTAGAAAGCGCCTTCACCGTCAGCGGGAAAAACATTAAACAAATTGCCAAAGAAGGCAAAGTATTAGACAGCGAGGCCATTCGCCCACTTAACCGCCCTTATCATAAAGAAGGCGGCATCGCGGTATTAAAGGGCAACCTGGCACCTTTGGGTTCGGTCATCAAACAATCCGCCGTGTCCGAAAATATGCGGCACTTTATTGGCACCGCTAAAGTATATGATCGCGAAGAAGACGCCATGCGCGCCATCATGCAAAGAAAAATCAAGTCCGGCGACGTTGTGGTTATCCGCTACGAAGGTCCCAAGGGCGGCCCAGGCAAGCGCGAAATGCTCTCCCCTACCGCCGCCATTACCGGTATGGGATTATCCACGTCTGTGGCTCTCATCACCGACGGCAGATTTTCGGGCGGCACGCAAGGCCCCTGCATCGGGCACATTTCTCCGGAGGCGGCTGAAGGCGGCCCCATCGCCGCCATTAAAAACGGCGACAAAATTGAAATCGATATTCCTAACCGCAAATTAAACTTGCTGGTCAGCGCCGCAGAAATAAAAAAGCGCTTGAAAAAAGTAAAACCACATATTCCGCGAATAAATACGGGGTGGCTGGGGCGCTACGCCCGGCTGGTTACTGGTGCGCATACCGGCGGGGTGTTAAAATAACTCCTATGCAACTCACCGGCGCAGAAATATTATTGGAAAGTTTGAAAAAAGAAGGGGTCAAAATTATTTTTGGCTACCCCGGCGGCGCCACCCTGCCCATTTACGACGCATTATATAGTGAAAAAGAAATCCAGCATATTTTAGTGCGCCACGAACAGGGCGCCGCCCACGCCGCCGACGGATATGCTCGCGCCTCCGGTAAAGTAGGCGTATGCCTGGCAACGTCCGGCCCCGGCGCCACCAATTTAATCACCGGCATTGCCAATGCGCACATGGATTCAGTCCCGATGGTCGCCATCACCGGACAGGTAGCCACGTCGCTTTTGGGGCGGGACTCTTTTCAGGAGGCCGATGTTACCGGCATCACGGCTCCCATTTCCAAACACAATTATTTGGTGAAAAATCCGGAGGATATTGCCCAAGCAGTGAAAGAGGCCTTTTTTATCGCATCCACGGGGCGGCCGGGCCCAGTCGTCATTGACATTTGCAAAGACGCCCAAATGAAAAAAGCCGAATTTAATTATCCCGAAAAATTTGAGCATCCCGGCTACAACCCCAACTATGTTGGGCACCCCAAACAAATTAAAGCCGCTGCCAAAATGATTGAGCTGGCGCAAAAACCGGTAATCTACGCGGGCGGCGGAGTAATAATTTCGGATGCACATAAAGAATTATTTGCCCTGGCCGACCAATGCCACATTCCAGTAACCACCACATTGATGGGCAAAGGTGGTTTCCCCGAAACCAACGATTTATCTCTGGGAATGCTGGGAATGCACGGCACGGCCTATGCCAATTTTGCCGTAACCGATTGTGATGTATTGATTGCCGTGGGCGCGCGGTTTGACGACCGCGTCACCGGCCACATCGCGCGGTTTGCGCCCAACGCCAAAATCATCCACATTGACATTGACCCCGCCGAAATCGGCAAAAACGTGCGCGTCGATATCCCCATTGTGGGCGACGTAAAAAATGTTTTACAGGCACTGTTAAAAAAAATTGGATTTGAGAAAGCCGCGGCCCGCGAAAAACACGCGGCCTGGGTAGCACAGGTAGAAGAATGGAAAAAGAAATATCCGTTGTATTACAAAAAGACCGAGCGGATTAAACCGCAATTTGTAATTGAATGTATCTATGAAATTACCAAAGGCGAAGCAATTATCTGCACCGAAGTGGGCCAAAACCAGATGTGGGCGGCGCAGTTTTACCGTTATACCAAGCCGCGCACGTTTATTTCTTCCGGGGGATTGGGCACCATGGGCTACGGCTTTCCGGCCGCCATTGGCGCTCAGTTTGCCAAACCCGATGCCACGGTGATCGATATTGCAGGCGACGGCAGTATCCAAATGAATATCCAAGAAATGACTACCGCCGTAAACCATAAACTGCCAATTATCATTGCCGTATTAAATAACTCGTGTTTAGGCATGGTACGGCAATGGCAGGAACTTTTGCACGGCAAAAGATACTCGGCCACAAATTTATGCAACAATCCCGACCTGGTCAAAGTTGCCGAGGCGTATGGCGCCGCCGCGTTCCGCGTAGAAAAAGCCGAAGACGTAAAAGCGGCCTTAAAAAAAGCGCTCAAAATCAAAGACCGCCCGACATTAATTGATTTCGTCGTCGAAAAAGAAGAAAACGTATTTCCGTTTGTGCCGTCGGGACAGGCAATTAATGAGATGTTGATTGATTAAAGAAGGGATAAGTGGCCGGGGATGGTTCCCCGCCAAATGAAGGGCCAAATATATGAAACATACTATCTCAGTCATTGTCGAAAACCATCCCGGGGTCCTAAATAAGGTGGCGGGGCTGTTTGCGCGCCGCGGATTTAATATCGACAGCTTAGCCGTAGGCACCACCGAAAACCCCAACCTCTCACGCATGACCATTGTGGTAGAGGGCGATGACCAGGTACTGGAGCAAATTCAAAAACAGCTTTATAAGTTGATTAACGTGCTTAAAGTTTTTGACCTGCCGCCGGAAAAATCCATCGACCGCGAGTTGATTTTGGTAAAAGTGGCCACCAACAATAAAAACCGTACCGAAATCACCGAGCTGGTGGACTTATTCAACAGCAAAATCGTGGATGTCACCAACGACTCGGTCACCATTGAGGCCGTCGGCGAGTCCGAAAAAATTGCCGGGTTCATCAAAATGCTGGAAAAATTCGGCATCAAAGAGATGGTACAGACGGGGAAGATTGCACTGTTGAAGGGTTCGGAAAACAAGTAACCGAAGCATCAATCAGCGTAGCCATTTATTTCCAAACACCCGCATTGCCTTTCTTGTTTCTTCTAGAATTTTATCAAAACCTTGGGGAAGACGCTCTTTTTCAATTCCTTCTAATTTTTGCAATACCGCTTCAAGTCTTGGGGTAAAAGCTCCTAAGATTCGGCTCCTACATTCTGGCTGTAAAAGTTCAGCATAACTTACCTTGCATAATTGCTCCACAAGTTCAAAATCAAGTTCCCTCAGCGTGGACACAATTTCTGGAAATTCCTGGCTTACCTGAGGCAAACCGGCAAAATTGGCTAAAATTCTTGTCAATAAACGGGTTTGTGTTTCCCAGCCCATAAAAATATCGCGCACCAACTTCACGTGTATATCTTGATATTCGTACGGATACGTTAAAGAAGCAAGGTCGAGACCTCCGGAAATTAATCCTTCATTCTTTAGCCTCGTCTGCATTGGACTCCCCGCGTAAACCCCCAACTCGCCTAAAATTCTGGCATCGGCCTTTTGCAAATTATTTCGTCTGATAAATGCTACGTTTTCTCTTAAATCTTCCATGGTTGCCAGTGGATCAAAAAATATAAACCCTATTTCCACTCCCAAGCCCGATGCTTCTATTGCCCCTTTGGCTCCCGCATTCTGCCCAACCGCTACCCCTTTGCCAAACCTTCTAAGCTGGCGGGGAGAACCGGATTCAATTCCAAGGTATGCATGCCGAAATCCCGCTTCTTTAAGTAATGCAAGCATATCATTTGCTCTCCGATTTCGTCCGGGATTCGATTCGTGGTAAATAATATCCACCCGGGCAGGGAAAGTTGATATCGATATTCTGGCATCTCCCTGCAATCCCAGCTCATCGTTCAACGCCATCACGCCTCTGGCAATTTCCTCTGCCCTCTCCAGCGAACGCATAAATTCTTCATCACTGCGCGATTTACCCAAAAACTCCGAATCAATAAAATAAAATCGTCTGGCCCCTGATTCTGCATATGCACGCATTCGGCCAAGCACGTGCTGCACTGAAAACTCCCTCCGCATACCAAGCCCCGGACCGTAAAGACCACTTAAAGAACAAAAAGTACAATGCCCCCACGGACACCCTCGACTGGATTCCAGGGGAATAGACCCGCGCGCACTCTCGATTGCCGCTCGTGCAAACAGTTCGGGTGAATTTTCCGGCGTCAAAATTGGATAGTCGTCCAGATCAACTCTTCTATATTCAACAGAACTATCCAGATGTGCTCGAACATTGCTTACTCCCTCAAAATCTTCTGCCGTCACTTCTCTGCCATTGCTTTGCATTCGAGCAAAAATATCAACCATCGCCTCTTCGCCCTCCCCCAAAACCGCCACCACCCTTTTTTCCTGTAATGCATCGTGAAACACACCTAAAATTTCACCGGCCGCAAAGGTTGGGAGATAGGACCCCAAAACAAAAAACGGGGCTAATCCGGCCGCCTTTACTTTTTCAACCAGGTGGCTGGCACTGCCAAGGGTTTCCCATTTCATTGAAAGCCCAATTACATCTGGAGAATATCGCACAATTTCTGCAACCGTAGTTTCAAGTGCACCATCCAGAGCGTGAGGTTCAGCAAAAACCGCTCTGGCGGGAAGTTGCGTATCCAGTGCCGTTTGCATATCAAAAACGCCCACCGTGGCCGCAGTTCTGCAGCGCAAATAGCCAGCCAACGTTCTCACCGCAAGCCCGGGTTGCCGACGGGCAACTTTGGCAGGATTTGAAGATATTAAATTAACCAACGCTAATCTAACATCTTTTCCAGGCAAGGAAATACTCATCTGATCACGCCTTCCAAAATTTTTGTAACCTCAAATGCCGCTTGCCCTAAATAAAATCTAGAGCTATAATTTTACTTCGTTATAAACAATCGCTAATTTCATTTTTAGGAGGTATTTTTATGGCAAAAGTATATTATAACAACGACGCGGATTTATCGGTTTTGAATGGTAAAACGTTGGGAATTATCGGGTTTGGGTCGCAAGGCCATGCTCAATCCCAAAACCACAAGGACAGCGGCGTAAAAGTAATTGTCGCTGAAATCCCGGGCACCGAAAACTGGCTGAGGGCTGAAGAAGCCGGCCTCAATGTCATGACCGCCGAAGAAGTGGCCAAAAAATCTGACATCATCCAAATGCTGGTGCCGGACGAAGTTCAAGCCAAGGTTTACAAAGAATCTGTTGAAAAACACATGACCAAGGGAAAATGCCTGGTTTTTTCCCATGGTTTTAACATTCATTATTATCAAATCCTCCCGCCAAAGTACGTTGACGTTATCATGGTGGCACCCAAGGGCCCCGGCCCCATGGTCCGCCAAACCTACCTGGAAGGCGCCGGAGTACCCGCGCTAATCGCCATCCATCACAACTTTACCGGCAATGCCAAAAAAATTGCACTGGCACTGGCCAAAGGTATCGGCGCCACCCGCGCCGGAGTATTTGAAACCACTTTCAAAGAAGAAACCGAAACTGACCTCTTTGGCGAACAAGCAGTACTCTGCGGCGGCTGCACCGCGTTGGTCAAAGCTGGTTTTGAAGTTTTGGTTGAGGCCGGCTACCAGCCGGAAATGGCCTATTTTGAATGCATGCACGAGCTTAAATTGATCGTTGATTTGATGTACGCCAAAGGAATTTACGGTATGCGCCAGGCCATTTCCAATACCGCTAAATACGGCGACATTACCGTGGGCCCAATGTTAATTGACGAAAGCGTAAAACAAAGGATGCGCTATGTCCTCTCCCGTATCCAAAACGGCACGTTTGCCAAAGAATGGATTCTGGAAAACCTGGCTGGCCGCCCGGTATTTAACAAATTGCTGGAAAAAGACAACAAACACTTAATTGAAGAATTTGGCGGGGTGCTACGCTCAATGATGAGCTGGCTCAACCCTAAGAAAGTTGCCGAGCCCATCAAGCAATTAGCCGGCGCGCGCAAAACGCAAAAAAAGACGGCCAAAAAAACCAAAAAGAAATAACCTAATTGATCACACACATTATTGAACTGCTGGTCCATTTTGTCACCAGTACCATTTCCAACGTTGGTTATCTTGGCATCGTTACCTTGATGGTATTCGAATCCGCCTGTGTACCCATCCCCTCCGAAATCATCATGCCGTTTTCCGGATTTTTGGTTTCGGCGGGAAAACTTTCTCTATTTTGGGTAACCCTGGCCGGCGCATTGGGCAATTTAATCGGCGCAGTCATCACTTATGCCATTGGCTATTGGGGCGGCCGCCCGTTTATTATGCAATACGGCAAATACTTTTTTGTGCGCGAAAAAGAACTGCATCATGCGGAAAAGTTTTTCAATAAATGGGGCGATTTTGCCGTGTTTTTGGGCCGCAACCTGCCGGTAATTCGCACGTTTATCTCGCTCCCCGCCGGCGTGGCCGAAATGAACTTTACCAAGTTTGCCGTTTACTCGTTTATTGGCTCCATCCCCTGGTGCTTTGCGCTGGCCTATCTGGGCAACCTGCTGGGCAACAACTGGATGATTATCCGCAAATACGGGGATGTTTTGGATGTGGTGGTAGGCGTGGTAATTGTGTTCTTAATCCTGCGGTTTATTTTGAACCATTTGAAAAACAGGAAAGCGCGCGGGGAAAAGTAACTATCTTTTTTTGCCAAGATTTTGTCAGCATGCTATCATTCTCCCATGCAAAAACTCGCCATCCTCGGCTCCACCGGTTCCATCGGCACGCAAACACTGGAAGTAGTTTTGGCCTATCCCAGCAGTTTCAATGTCATTGCGCTGGCCGCCAAAAATGAAGTTGATCTCATTGTTGACCAAATCAAAAAATTTGCGCCCAAAGTGGTTTCGGTTTTAGATGACGCCACCAAAACCCAGGTTGAAGCAAAATTAGGCAAAACCAACACTAAAATTTTAACCGGCACCGAGGGATTATTGGCCGTTGCCACCGAAGCCGCGGTCAATACAGTGGTGGTTGCCATTCCCGGCTCGCTCTCGCTTTTGCCAACGCTTGAAGCCATCAAAGCTAAAAAAAATCTTGCGCTAGCGACTAAAGAAATTTTGGTTGCCGCCGGCGACCTGATGATGGAAGAAATCAAAAAAGCCGGCATTAAAGTCATGCCGATTGATTCTGAGCACAGCGCCGTCTACCAATGCTTGATCGGCGAAGACAAAAAAGCCATTAAAAAAATCATTTTAACCGCTTCCGGCGGGCCGTTTTTAAACCTGTCGCCCGAAAAAATGGAAGCCATCACTCCCAAAGATGCACTCTCCCACCCCACCTGGAAAATGGGACCAAAAATCACAATTGATTCCGCCACGCTCATGAACAAAGGTTTTGAGGTCATGGAAGCGCATTATTTATTTGGGCTGGATTATGCGCAAATTGAAGTTATTATCCATCCGCAAAGCATTATCCACTCAATGGTGGAGTTTATTGACGGATCAATTTTGGCGCAGATTGGCCCGCCGGATATGCGCCTGCCAATCCAATACGCACTCTTAGAGGGCAAACGCGCCCCCAACTTTTTCAAGCGGCTGGATATTTCCAAAATTTCTGCGCTTAATTTCATGCCACCGGATAAAAACAAATTCCCTTGCTTACAATTGGCGTATGAAGCCGGTAAAGCTGGTGGAACGGCGGGAGCAGTGCTTAATGCCGCCAATGAAGTCGCCGTCCAACAATTTTTAAATAAAAAAATAACCTTCCCGCAAATTCCCGCCAAAATCAAAGCCGCGCTGGAAAAGCATCAGAATAAAACCACTCCTTCCCTCAATGATCTCCTCGCCGCCGACCAATGGGCGCGCGAAACAATCGCTGCTTAATCTGAAATTTTTTTGCCCGGTTAACGATAATCCTCTAAGAAAATCTAAAAACCAGGGAAACCAACCACCATGCCCTTAGCCACAGCTATTACAACTATTTGGGTCGGATCGGCACAAACCATGCAACCCTCTCCAACGCCGCCCCCAGCTCTCCCTAAAACAACGTCAGCCAACACACCCACGCTGACGCTGGAAGCCGGATTCACCAAAAACGGGGTAAGATACGATCTATTTACCCCAACCAATGATGACGGGGAAACTCCGGTTGTTATCATTTATGCTGGGTTATTAGTCAAACC
>JBAZQH010000031.1:0-16100 GCA_041645285.1 Candidatus Margulisiibacteriota bacterium
CAGAATCCCTTGAATCCCGGTGCCCGGTGGGATCGGAGGATTAAAATGTCGGACAGGATCCCGCGCTGCCTTGCCGGTGCGGTATGCGGCAGAGATGCGCGCTCCCCAGTATTTTTTAGACGGCATGGACGGACGTCGGTTCGGGCCGCTTTTGATCACGATGCTTTAGCCAGGCCGGGAGAATTTAAGTTTGATTTGAGCCGCGCTGAAGTTGCCCGCCGCCAGGCCAATGGGCAATTGGCTAGAGCAGTTTTAAGTGGGTTTGCATTTTTATCCGAGTACCCACGCCTTGAAAGCGGATTGCGCGCGGGCTATGACGAAACCGGCAGAATCACCAAGCGCGCAGTTCATTCCCTTGCCGGTTTTCTTCCTGCAGAGATTATTAGGAGAGCACGCCCGCCGCAGAGAGCCAAGCCAAACGGTAATTTCCCGCATACTTGCTTGCGCCGTGAGCTGATAATAGAAAATAACGGTCGCACGGAAACCTTTACGGTAAAAATGATTTTGCCGTTGGAAGGTTTAGCCAGAAGCGGAATCGCAGATATTTATTTAGCTGGTTTGGGATTGAAAGCAGAAGCGAGCTTTAGAGAACATTGCCGGACTAACGGAGAAACCAAAAGTTCAATGATTCGGGAATCGTTAGCCGCGGGCAATGTGGTGGTAATTGTCGATGCCCCCGGGCTGGGGAAGAGTGAAAAGATTACCTGGTCAAACGGGGATTACTATCAGGTTTTTGTGGAAAAAATGATGCCGGAGGTAAACCAATTATGCAAAGATGACGAACTTTTGCACGGCTTGCAGTTGAATTTTATCGGCCACAGCCAGGGTGCGGCCGTGCCGCTGATGATGTTGGCGCATTTTGGAGAAACTGAATTATTGCGGCAACTGGGAAGAGAGCGCATCGCGATTACCGCAATTGCCCTGCCGTTGCGCATTTTTCCGGATTTAGATCCGTCTTTGGCGGGATTGTTATCTTTGGACCCGTTCCTTAACCGTCACCTTGAAAATGGAACCAGGGTGCGTACTTTGCCGTACTATACATTGGGGCCGCTTTGCGAATTATTGCCGGATTGGGCCGTGCGCCGCATAGCGGATCGGCCGCTATTGGGGAGGGACTTAACGCCGGAAATCATGCGTAACTTTTTTGGCTGGGCGGGCGGAACAATTTCCTACATGATGATTCAAGGCATAATGTACAACAGCTTGATTAACGGGTATCCGCCTTATTTGAGAGGGCCGCTTCCGATCAGCGAGCGCGTAAAAATTGTTGCCGTGCATGCGCAGGGTGATCCATGGGCGCCGCCGGAAGGTTTTCCGGAGGTTTTTCGGGGGCTTTCTTTAGCGGATAGAGAACATGTAATAATGTTTGGATTACGCGGCGCACAGGTTGCCGATGATTTACCGGGAATTCTTCGTGGCATAGTAGATCCCAGTAATTGGGCGGTGGCGGTAGTGTTGGATAAAGATTGTGATTCGGGGCATTTGGCGGCCGCGATGCGAGGGCCAAAACACAGTGAGTTTATGCCGCAAATTTTAGCGGCGGCTAGAATGCATTTGTTGCCCGTATAGAATAATTATTTAGGGAATGGATGAGTTATGAGCGTTATTGTAAGTGGCGTAGAAACTTTATGTAGCAAGGTCAGGCAGGGATTGCAGCCGCCTCCGCGTACCCCGGTTTATCATACTTGGGGGGTGGGGGATTATCGGGCGCGAGGGTTAAGATCAAATCTTGTCTCCGAAGATCATTTTGCTGAAACCCCGGGGGGGTTCCATATTTTCCTCAAAAGAATTTATCGCCCAGTACATTTGGCGGCGGAGGGACAAGCGGTTGGAAAAGGAGAGGTAATTGCCTGCCCGGGTTCATGGGAAAACGGCAACCTCTGGCGCATCCATTTTAACGGCAAATTACTTTATGCAGGGGAGCTGGATGACCTGGATGCTTGGGCTAATTTTTTTGCAGATCAAGGCTTGGAGTTTTGGGCCGTGAACTTATTTTGCTCTCGAATTTACGATCGTTATGTTGCACGGAAAATACAAAGCTCAACTTTGCGGGCCGTTCCGCGGGAAGATGTGAATGTTGATGACTTAATTGATATAGATGTTAAAGCAGTGCTGGATTATGTTTACAAAGTTTCCGGAGGATTGCCGATTTATTGGTTGGGCCATAGTTTTGGCGGCATGTTGGGATATGGATATTTAGGGCTCAATCAAGATCCGCGCGTTAAAGCGCTGGCAACGCTGGCCAGTCCCGTCAGGTTGGGGGCTAATGGGAAAAAAGGGAAAGAGGCGCGGCGTAATCAGCGAATTTTGCGATTGTTGGGGAAAACGGACAGGGTTTTTTCTAGCGCAAAAGTATTGGAACGATATTTTCATCCAAATCATGCTTTAAATCGGCATATTGTGACGGTTACTAACTGGGTCGGCCATCTGCCGCCAATTTTTGCCCGTTTCAGTATTTTTGACCCGTTTTTGTTTAATTATGCTAATGTTGATCCGGCGGCGATAAGCCCGTTTGTCCTCAGAATTGCCGAACCGATTTTTCCCCAGGTGCTGGATTTTTTTCACGGCATGATACGGACGGGGGGGTTTACTTCTTATGATGAAAGAGGGAGGGTATCAAAAGATTTTGGCGGCAACATGCGAAACATCCGCCAACCGTTAATGGTGGTGCTGGGAGGTCTCGATCACGTAGCCGCTCCGTCAAATGTACGCTTGGTGCGTGAGTCGTATGTTGGAGATGATCCCGGGCGTGAAAAAGACATTACATTAGTTGAGGTTGCAGAAGCCGGCCACTTGGATTTAGTGGTAGGCAAAAAAGCGCCGCCATTAATGCGGCAGATCGCGGACTTTTTCCTGGCCCACCCATAGTGCGGCCGTGTTATAATTTCCCCGCAGGTTATTTATGGCAAAAAATTCTTCCGCAGAAAACAATCAGCTTAAATTTTCCCCAACGGCCCTGAATTTGTTTTTGGAATGCCCACGCTGTTTTTGGCTGCAATATAATAAAGGGATTCATCGCCCGGCCGGTATTTTTCCATCGCTACCCGGCGGCATGGACATTGTGATTAAAAAATATTTTGATGCATACCGCGAAAAGGGATTGCTCCCGCCCGAAATTGAAGGAAAAGTGGACGGCCGCCTCCTGCCCGACATGGAACTGATGAAAAAGTGGCGCAACTGGCGCAGCGGATTGAGCTTTGCCGATGCTGAATGCGGAGCAATTTTAAGCGGCGCGCTGGACGATTGCCTCTTGGACGAAGATAAATATATTCCAGTTGACTACAAGACGCGCGGCTTTGATTTAAAAGAGGATTCTTCCAATTTTTACCAGAACCAGCTGGATTGTTATACGCTGCTGCTGGAAGAAAACGGCTATGCACACGCCAACCATGCTTATTTGGTATATTACATTCCCAAAGAAGTTTTGTCGGGGAGTAAGGTGCGATTTGATGTAGTGGTAAAAAAAATGACAACCAATCCGGAACGCGCCCGGCAAACTTTGCGCTTTGCCGTGCAAAGCTTAAAAGGAGAAATTCCTGACAAACACAGCCGCTGCGCATATTGCGCTTGGGGACTAGAAGAAAGGTAATTTAACCATGTTTAAATTAATTGCCGACTGGTTAGTGTTTTCAGTTTTCCAGATGGATCCTGCTTCCCGCTGGAGTGAAGTATTGAACTTCTTTATATACGACACCTTGAAAATATTAGTTTTAATGATGACGGTGGTTTTTGTCGTGGCATTGGTGCGCAGTTTTTTTCCGCCGCAAAAGATCAAAGAGATTTTGTCGCATGAAAAATGGGGATTAAATTATCTTACCGCCGCATTTTTTGGGGTGTTATCGCCTTTCTGCTCTTGCTCGGCCATCCCCATATTTTTGGGTATTATTGAAGCGCAGGCGCCTTTGGGTGTGGCATTTACTTTTTTGATTACTTCTCCCTTAGTTAACGAAGTTGCGTTGGGGATCATGGTGGGAACCTTTGGCTGGAAAATTGCGCTCTTATATGCAGTCAGCGGGATAACATTAGGAATGTTGGCGGGAGCTATTTTAGGCCGGCTGAATTTACAAAAAGAACTGATTTTGAGACGCAATGACCAAACCAATGAGGGGTGGCCGGATAATAATATAGCGCGTATAAAATTTGCCGCCGAAGAAGTTTACTGGATTGTACGCAAAATGTTTTGGTTTGTAGTGGGTGGGGTGGCAGTGGGCGCATTAATCCATGGTTTGGTGCCGGCTGAATTTTTTGCCAATTATTTGGGTAAGGGTAATTGGTGGGCGGTACCTTTAGCGGTTTTGGTTGGGGTCCCGATTTATGCGGGATGTTCTACCGTGGTCCCGGTAGTGTTTGCTTTTGTCACAAAAGGAGTGCCGCTGGGGACGGCTTTAGCGTTTATGATGGCAGTGGCAGGATTATCTCTGCCGGAGGCCTTGATCTTGAAAGGTTCAATGTCTTATCGTTTGCTGGCTATTTTTTACGTACTTGTGGCCATCGGCATAATTCTCATCGGCTATTTGTTTAACTTTATTTTGTAAAAAAAACCTTGTTATTTTCTGCAATTTTTTGCCAGTTTCACCGATAAAGAAACGATGAAAGTGCGCGGTGGCGCTGTTGTTACGCTGCGCGCATAAAAACTTTTTTAAGGAGGAAATGAGTATGGTGGAGTTATCAGGATTAGCGAAGGTCTATTCTTGCGGTGAGGTTTTGGCGCGTAGGGCTTTGAACCGGATTATCAGGCCGCCAATTGTGCGTGCGCAAAGTTCGGTTACCAGCAACTGGGGGCTGGAAATATTGTGGCAAAGAGCAAAAACATCTTCTAATCCAATTTATGAAGGCGTGTCGGGTGCGGCCCAAAAAGAATTTGCCAATCGTTTAAAGGTCTGCGCAGAGCCCACCTCAATGCTAATTGACCGGGATCCGCATTTTACGGCAGCGGCCCTGGGTGCATTATCTGCTCAGGAATTTGCTGAATTATGCGGAAAATTTAAATTGGAGGATAGCGCTGCGGTTTTGGTTGAAATTCGTTGGGAAGTGAAAACAACACCGGAAACTGCTATTTTGGTGGAGGGCAGCGTTGACCGCGATTCTGCCACTGCAACTTTAACTGCGCGCGCAATTTTTGAAAATAAAGAGGGCTTCCCGATTAGATTGCTGCTCCCCTTTATCTTGCGCTTGATTGAAAAAGGTGACAGAGTAAATTTGTATCGTGATGATGGCTCGATAGCAAGAAGAGCGTCCAATTTTTGTTCTCATATTAAGGAAACGCTGTTAATTGTTGGACGGTTTTTGGAGCAAAATAAAGATGCGCGCTCCTGCCTGGATTCTTTATTGGTATGGGGGAAGACATCAAAAGAATTGCCGGTTGATCATACGCCGGAATCCCATGGGTCTACAAAAGATGCCAAATCCGTAAACTAACCGGCGGGATTTTTTGCGTTTTGTAGTATAATCGGGGGCATGCGCGAGCGCAGTAAATATTCGGCCGCATCTAGTTTTATCTTAATAATTATTTTCGCAATTTTTGCCGCGGTCCTCTTTTTTGGCTGCAGTTCTTCCAGTAGTTCTTCATCTTCAATCCGGGTGATGCCGATTTCGGCTTACGTATCGGTGGAGGCTACCCAGCAGTTTCGCTGTTACGCCTACCGGGGCACAACCAATACCGGGACGGTGGAGGCAACCTGGGCGGTAATTGGGGGAGTGGGAACCATTGACGTTACCGGCCTTTTTTACGCTACGGCCGAAGGCAGCGGCACAATTGAGGCCACTTACGGCAGTTTGACCGCTTACGCAACCGTTACCTGCACGATTACGCACGAGTCCGGAGAGTTAGTTTCGATTGAGGTTTCTCCGGTCAGTGCCACGATTAAATCCGGCGGTACCCAGACCTTTGCCGGCACGGGGTACGATATCAACCGCGCGGTGGTGACCTTTACTCCAACCTGGAGCGTTGATGATACCTCGATTGGCACAATTGATGCGGTGAACGGCATTTTCTATGGTGCGGCGCAGGGCAGCACAACGGTTAATTGCACTTCGGGGGAGGTGGTAGGACATGCGACGGTTACGGTTGAGGGTTATATTGTTGAGATTACCGCGGAGGCGGATTCTTACGTTGACAGCGGCAGTCCGGAGGCCAATCACGGGACCGATACTTCGCTGACGGCAAGCTACAATGCTACGCTCGGCACCTCGCTCTATGTATATTTAAAATTCCCGACCAGTTCGATCCCGGCCACGGCATCAATTGAGTCCGCATCGTTAAAATTGTATGTTTCTTCCACTGACGGCACGGAATTTGTGATCTATTTAGTTTCGACAACCTGGGCGGAAACCACCGTCAAATGGAGCAATAAACCCACCGAAGGAGATTACTTGACCAACAAAAGCTTTACTTCCGGCAGTTATAATACCGTTTCGGCATCAGAGATCACAACGGCCGCGCAAAATTGGTTGGATGGCACCAGCAGTAATTATGGCGTAATTATTCGTAAGGCGACCGCGGCGGCGGGAAGTGTCGAATTTTTGAGCCGGCATAATTCTGTAAATAAGCCGATGCTGCGGGTGGAATATACGGTACCGTAAGGGGCTTTGAGTCCGCCTTATCAATCAATATCTAATCCGGTTCTGACTCTATAATTTTGGCGCGCTAATTGTCCGACTGTCCCACCTTTTCGTGCAAGTTTCGCCAGTAGAGTTAGATCAGTAGACGATCTTGCGATGTGTTCTGCTATTGCATTTTCCCCAGCTTTTTCTGCAACCCCAACAATATATTCCTCGGTGTTTCTCGATCGGAGCAGCCCCGCAACAACGCCAGCGACGCCAAGCCTTTTCACTAAACCTCTTAAAATAATATCGGAAAAATCATGCGGATACGGATCCTCCTGCTGGGAAGAACGCGACGCTCCATCTATCGAGGACGAGTGCCATTCGCCCAATAAAATAAAGGTTACTCTCCTTCCTACCTTTGCAAAGATCAAGTCCAAGTCAGTAAATGGAAGTGCAATAAGAAATCCAATTAGCCTTTCCACCCGTTGTGCCATTGAGCTTACGGGACCATACGTCGCCCACCGCTCAGTAAATAATGTATTTAAAATTTCTCTGGTTTCTTCTGTCGTGGCAACAGATATTGATAATAATGTGAACTGGGGTTCAGCGGCTTCATTAACATAAAGGCAGGTGGCTTGAATAATTGATCTTTTTTTTGCATCTACCTTTGCTTTGTCAATATTTTCTTGGTCAATTAATCCGGTTGTAAGCAGGGCTTTTGCCCAGGGACGTTCCCGCCGATGCATGAGAAATACCCGATTAAAAACCTCTCGCCGCTCCATTCCTTGCCTAACCAGCGTATCCATCACTCTTAGGTGCACATTGGGGGAGCGCTGTGCATCTTCATAATGTTCTATTAAGAACTCTTCCGTACTGATTTCACTTGCAATAAGAGCAAACAGCTCATCTACGCTGGCAGATAAATCGGCGGCTTGCACGATAGCCTCACGTTTATATTTCAATCGGTGTCTTGATTGTTCTATTGCTATTGCGGCGGCAATCCCTGTTTCATCTCGCGTCATGCGACCGACTTCAGCCAGGCCTTGTACGATTGCTTCTGTTTCCATTAATTGTCTTTGTTCTAATTGTCTTTTGTTTTCTCTTTCCGCCGCAGATTTATGCGCTGAGGTACGCCCCCAAACAGCCAAATATGTCAAACCACCAAATAATGCCACGCCTGCAGCGATTGCGCATACATCAATAGATCCGCGCTCATCGCGATAAAATTCGCGCATGGTTGTACCAACCGCACGTATATTCCGTTTGGCGGCACATTTTGCTCTTTGATAAGTTGGAACAAGGCTTCTCTCAATTGCTCTCATGCGCTTCTATCGTCCACTATAGAAAATAATTTCAGGTATGAAGGGGATCATTTTTGGAGATTTTTGAAAATTTACTTTTTCAATGTGGCAAGTAACTGCTTCAGAGGCAGAGTGTTAATTACATTTTTCTTTTCCAGCCAGCCGCGGCGGGCTACCATGACGCCATATTTCATCAATTCAAGTTCGCCCGTAGCGTGTGCATCGGTTGAGATTACCAGCTTTACTCCCAGTTCTTTGGCGCGCATACAATAAACATCGGTTAAGTCCAGCCGCTTAGGATGGGCGTTGATTTCAATTGCGACGTTGTGTTTTTTTGCGGTGGCGAGGACCGCCTCCATGTCTACGGCGTAAGGTTCGCGCTGGTTGATCAGGCGGCCGGAGGGATGGGAGAAAATATTTACGTATTTATTTTGCAGGGCGCGGGTGATGCGCGTGGTCATTTTTTCTGCTTGCATTTTAAAGCTCGAATGGATTGCCGCTATAACTAGATCCATTTGCGATAATAATTTATCCGGATAATCGAGCGTGCCGTCGTTTTTAATGTCTACTTCCGCCCCGGCTAAAATTTTTATGCCTTTGACCTTTTTGTCGGCGGCGCGGATTTTTTTAAGATGCTGTTCCATGGCGGCGGCGGAGAGGCCGCCGGCAACGCGCGTAGAGTAGGAGTGGTCGCTGATTAAAATATATTCGTAGCCCAGTTTTTGGGCGGTGCGCGCCATCTCTTCAATTGTATTGGCTCCGTCCGAGGCATTAGTATGCATATGTAAATCACCGCGCAGGTCTGTTGGCTCAATCAGTTTTGGTATTTTTCCTTTTGCGGCGGCCTCAAATTCGCCGCGGGATTCGCGCAACTCTGGCGGGATATATTGCAGGTTGAATTTGGAAAACATTTCTGCTTCGGTGGCGCCGCCAATTTGGATTTCGCGGCCGGAGGATGCGCGGCCGGAGGGTGTGCGGGCGGGCGCGAAAATCCCATATTCCGAAACCTTCCAGCCCTTTTTTTGCGCCAGCTGGCGCAGATGGATATTGTGTGATTTACACCCGGTAAAATAATGCGCCGCCGCCCCAAATGCTTTTTTCTCCACCACCCGTAAATCGGCCTGCATGCCGTTTTTTAAGATAACTGATGATTTGGTTTGGCCATGCGCCAGGACGGTTTTTACCGCAGGCAAAGCAACGAAAGCACTCATCACTTTTTGGGGTTGGGAAGAAACTACCAATATGTCGAGGTCGCCTACGGTTTCCTGTTCCCTCCGCAAGCTCCCGCAGGGCAGGATTTTTTTCACTGCTTTCAAACGGCTCAATTCTTCCACGATCAATTCGGCGTGCGCGCTGGCAACGTCCAGCAAAAACCGGCCGCGGCTTTTTTTCTTAAGCTCAATCCCGCGCAAGAAATTATCTGCCTTTTTTTCGCCCATGCCGGGGATGCCGGTTAATTTTCCTGCGCGCACGGCTTTTTCCAGCTTTTCGGGGGAGTCGATTTTTAGCTTTTTGTAAAGCAGGACGGCGGTTTTGGTCCCCATCCCCGGAATATCCACTAGCGATAGGAAGTTTTTCGGGAAAGATTTTTTTAATTTTTCGTGTGCGGAAACTTTGCCGGTTTTGATATATTCTTCAATTTTTTCGGCAATGTGCAGGCCAATGCCGGGGATCTCTTCCAGAGCAGCAAGGCCGCCGGACGCATAAGTATCTTTTAAATCATGGGACAAGCTTTCAATGTTTTGGGCGGCGCGGCGGTACGCCCGGATTTTAAAAGGGTTATCCGATTTAAGCTCCAGGAATTCGGCCATTTCCCAGAATATGCCGGCGATTTCAGAGTTTTCCATAATGGCAATATTGTACCCTAAAAAATCTGCATAAAAAATGAAATTTCTTTGAATTATTGGCGATAAATAAAAAGAAGAGCAGGCCAAATCAGAATTAAATCGGGAGGAGATAATATGGCTGGAATTCAACGCGTAAAGATAGAAGGAGCACTCTCTTTTTACTTGAGACAGCAGGGTTCCGGGAAAAGGGTTGCTACCGCAGTGATAAGACGCGGGGACAGGAGCGTCATTGATCAGGTTGATCTGTGTCCAGAAGGAATAGCCCGTTTACTGATAACCGGCGTAGACCGCAGCTGGGATCTCCTAGATATGTCTACCTGTTTTGAGCAGGCTCAGATTCCAGGAGCGCTGGGAGTACGGGTTCTTGGGCAATTTGTAAAAATGCATTTTCCTGGGTCATCAGGGGAGGATCGCAGGTCTCCATTTGATTTACCAACCCATTGGACTTGTTTATCGAAAGGGGGAACGTTTGAGGTTTCCGGTCATTTTATAAAAGCCGGCGCAGATTCATTGATTGAAGCGGTGGAAGTTTTTGATCCGTTTTTACTAGAAATCACATTGTACAAACCGGTTGTCGCGGCTGGCGGTGCTGATGGTGATGGTAGATTTGTAAAAGGCACATTCAGGGACCGGATAGAGCCTTAGCTACCACTTCTCCCCACCGTCTTGATGTTGCGGGCCCGGAAGCCGTAATAATGTTTCCGTCAATTTCGATGCCTTTTCCGGTATAGATGGCTCCGCCCCTCCCCAAACTTCCGTCATCCGCGTACATGGTGGCCTTTTTGCCTTTTAATACTCCGGCGTTGGATAATATGGTTGGCGCCGCGCACACCGCCCCCAAAATTTTTCCCAGTTTTACCGTATCCTGCGCAATTTTGTGGGCAATCGGGTTATCAAAATATTCAGAACTGCCGGGCCCTCCGATAAAAAGCACGGCGTCGTAGTCGGCAACGTTTATTTGGTCAATGGTTATATCGGGATTAACCTTGTGCCCCAGCTTGCCTAGCGCCACGCCGCTGTTTGATGAAGCGGTAACGGTTTGGATTCCGGCTTTTTCCAGCGCGGCTTTGGGCTCGGTGTATTCTTCATCTCGAAAATTTCGACTGGCAATGATTAAAAGAGCTTTTTTCATTTCTCCAATTTTTCCTTAATCTCAAACAACCTGGCAATATCCTTTTGTGAAACAATGCCCACTAATTTGTTTTCGTCCATCACCAAAAGCCGCCCCAAACCGTTTTCTCCCAATTGGTGCAGGGCAGAAAAGGCAGTGAAGTGGCGATTGACAAGGAAAGCCGGATTCAGCGGAGTCATGACGCGCGCTACGGTTTGGCTGGGCCATTCTTCTTTGGAAATGTCTTTTACGTCGTGGAGCGTCACGATGCCAATCACCCGATCTGCTTCCACTACCGGAAAGCTGTTAAAACGGAAGCGGAAAAAATAATCGTCCACCAGGCGGGACAAGGTCAAATCGGGCGGTACGGTTATCACGTTGCGCGACATAATATCGTCAACGTGTACGCCGCTTAAAGTGCGGTTAAACACCAGCTGGCGATACGAAGTTTGGGCGGCCTCCACCAGGAAAAACCCGATGAAAATAAACCAAACCCCGGAAATGAATTGCCCCTCCAGCAAAAACAAGAGGCCCAGCGCCATTAGAACATAAGCTACCCCCTGGCCTGCGGCACTGGCAATGCGGGTGGCGGCCTTGATGTTTTTGGTGGCCTTCCAAATTAGGGCGCGGACAATCCGGCCGCCGTCCAAGGGGAACCCAGGGATTAAATTAAAAACGGCAATGATTAAATTTAGCATAAACAGGTATTGCACCAGCGATTGCAATATGGGGTGTGGGCTGATTGAATTGAGACCCACCCCGCACAAGAAAAAGACCGCCGCCAGGCCTAAACTGCAGAGAGGACCGGCCACGGCCATTTTGAGTTCGGTGACCGCATTTTGCGGCTCTCTAGCCAGGTGGGCCACTCCGCCAAATATAAACAGCGTGATGCCGGTAATATTTAACTTATTTTTTTGGGCGACCAGTGCATGGGATAATTCGTGCAGCAGCAGCGAGGCAAACAGTAAAACCGCGGCCAGGGTTGCAATTAGCCAATAGACGTAAATTGACTTGCCGGGATTGGTGGCAGGAAAATATTCCTGCGCCAGTGAAATTAAGACCAGGCCGAAGATAACAAACCAGGTATAGTTGATTTCGATCGGGATTTTAGCAACGGTCATCAGCTTAAAAGAAGTTTTCATTAGTAGTCAGACACTCTCTTATAAATTTTAATGCTACATTTTTAATTTTTAATTACGTCCCATATCCCGTATCCCCAGAGAACGATCCCGGCCAAAAGCGCGGCTCCCAGCGCTGCCGAGAGCAGGTAAGACGCAAAATTTAAAAAAAACAGCAGAAAAAACGGGATGCCTAAGTAAAAAGTAAGGCATAGAATTAACCCTTGGTTGCCTTTGCCCAAATAAATTTGTCCCAGGCCGACCACGAAAAATGATAAGAAAAAAGCGGTACGTTTACGCATGGTTGTTTAATTATAACACTAGAAAATCTTTTTAATCAGTGCTTCACTTTCTATTTTGTCTTCTTTCCAGATGCTCAATGGGCCGTAATAAGCAAAACTACCCGGCAGAGTATAAAACTGTATATTGGCCGGTTTGACCGTGCGTACCAGGTTGATGGTTCGGACCAGCCGGGCAAAGGATAAATTGGTCCGGGAATTTTTCTTGACGATTGAGAGTAGCCGCGGCGAAGCAATCAGGGCGCGCAAAGACAACATTTGGCGCGCCAGCTGCTTAATGAATTCCTGCTGGCGGGAAACCCGGGCAATGTCGCCCAACGCTTCCATGCGGAAGCGGATGAAACCTACCGCTTGTTGGCCATTCAACACCTGTTCCCCTTTTTTTAAATCAATGTGCAAATTGGCACAGCGGTCTTCGTAAAACATGTCTTTATCAATATAAATTTTGATGCCGCCTAACGTGTCGACAATTTGGGGGACGCCGTTTAAATTTAAGGCCAAGTATCCGGTGGGGTGGATCCCAAAATTATCGGCAATCACCTGCATGGTAAAGTTGGGCCCGCCGATAAAGTAGGCCGCGTTGATTTTTTGCATGCCGTAGCCGCGGATATTGACCAGCGTATCGCGCGGGATGGAAAGGGCAGAGATTTTTTTATTGAAAGGGTTGAGGTTGAGCAGGATCAGGGTGTCGGAGTTGCCGCCCTGGCTGTTTTTGATCCGGCTGGCATCGATATCGTATAAATAATCGGAGCCGATGACCAGCAGGTTTTCCGGCTGGTTGGGGATACCTAACAGCAGCAGCCCGGGGATGAGGCGGGGATAAAATAGGTATAGGTTGAAATAAACGATTCCTGCCGCTACAAACAGCAGTGCCCAAACCCTTAAAGTGTCGGCTTTTTTTCTGGCCATGTTATTGCCGCGCCACGTAGCCTACCGGGATGAGATAAATGGGGAATAATTCTTCGGGGAGAGCCAGCATCCTTTTGGCAATATCATCCCAAAAAGCCCCCACCGGGATGGCCCCCAGTCCCAGTGCCGTTGCTTCCAGGAGCAGGTTTTCGGCGGCGTGGCCGGTTTCAATGTATACATAACGCTCGGTGCGGCCGCCGTATTTTTGGCGGACCTTGATAAAATTGGCGGCCAGCACAAATACGGCCGGGGCTTCCTCAACAAAAGATTGTCCCAGTGCGGCCTGGGCCAGGGCGGAGCGGCGATCCTGGTTGCTGGTTTGTTCCAGAATGTTTTTTTCCGGCACAAAATGGAAAATGCCGGAAGGGCGGACCACGTAGATTTCCAGGGGATAAATGGCGCCGGCCGAAGGGGCGGCGCGCAGTCCCCAATCGGGATCGGTAATGCCCTGCGCGGCCCAGAGCAACTGTGAAATTTGCGCCAAAGTCAGCTCATCACTCAAAAAACTTCGTTCCGAACGGCGGTTTTTGATTGAATTTTCCAGTGATACGGCGCTGTCAATCCTGGGTTCCGGCAGTTTTATGGTTGCCAGCGGCGGATTTTTGGATAGCGCTTGGTGGACGCCTAAAATAATAGTGAGGCAAAACAAGCAGCAGACAGCAATGCGGATGGCCTTTGGGCTTTTTTGCATGGGAAAATTATAGACGGGTTGCAGAGTAAAGTAAACCCTCGCTTCAGATGGGGCTGTCAGTTTTTCGCCGATGGGAAGTCAGTTTCGCCACCTATGAGCACGGCCGGCGTTGGCAAGAAAGTTGCTTTATATCTGAACAAAGGAAGCCCAAATGCCTAATCTAGTTCCAATTGAACGAATAGAAAACAAAATTTTGCTGATCCGCGGCCAAAAAGTGATACTGGATAAGGATTTAGCGGAACTTTATGGGGTAAGGACTAGAGAAATAAATAAAGCTGTCACCAGAAACCGTGAGCGTTTTCCGAAAGACTTTTCATTTAAGCTGTCAAAGCAAGAGTTTAATAACTTGATGTTCCAAATTGGAACATCAAGTTGGGGAGGAACTCGGAAATTACCCAGAGTTTTTACTGAACAAGGGGTAGCGATGTTGTCTTCGGTTTTGAAAAGCCGTCGGGCAGTATTAGTAAATATTGCAATTATGCGTGCGTTTGTTCGGCTGCGGCAGTTAATTTCTTCTCATAAGGAACTGGCGCGCAAGATCGAAGAACTGGAAAGAAAGTTTGGCGGGCGGCTAGAAAAGCATGATCATGAAATCGTGATGATTTTTGAGGCAATTAAAAAATTAATGTTGCCGCCAGAGGAGCCCCCCAGGAAAAGAATTGGTTTTATTGTTGATCAGAAAGGAGGTGAAACATGACCAGTATTAATCGGATTGTTTTGACCGGCAGGTTGACCCATGATCCCGAAACCAGGACCGTAGGCAAGGACCTGCAGATTGCCACCTTTTCGCTGGCGGTAGACCGTTTTAAGAAAAAAGGCGAAAAGGAAGTCAGCTTTGTAAAGTGCGTGGCCTGGCGCGGGACCGCTAAGCTTTGCTCGATGTATTTAAAAAAGGGCCGTCTGGTGGCCGTTGAAGGCAGGTTGCAGGTGCGCAAGTTTGAAACCAAAGAAGGGCAAAATCGCACCGCCGCCGAAGTAGTGGTGAGCAACATCCAGCTTTTGGACAGCCGGTTTTTCAGCGCGGCCGGCAAGGTTGCGGCCGATGAGCCCGCCGCGGCCGAAACGGCAGAGCTGGAACCCGACGAAGAAATAGTTTTAGTGTAATGATGCGTGACCCATGTTTTTAAAAGCCCTGGATGGCGGCAGCAAACCTACCCCCCTTGTTGCCGTCATTCGGGCTGGATTTACCCGTTAAATTTGTATTTCAAATTTTCCGGATTGGATTCATCTACATCGATCATGCTGTAGTGAAAAAAGACGTTGGTGTCGGTTTCCCGAATGTTGAGGTTTGACAGCTTTATTTCCAGGTTCACATCGGCCGGGATGACGCGAAATTCTTTTTGGTTGTGGGCGCCTTCAATGGGCTTGGCCCAGTTTTCAATGATGCGGCTGATGATTTCGCGTTTTCCCGAAAATTCTTCGCCAAACTCGGTTAAGACCGCCAGGAGCGGTTTGCCCAATCTGGCTTCTTTTAATAAATTAATACAGCCGCATAACCCTAAATGCTGTTTCAGCAGTTTGCCTTCCTCTTTTTCCACCGAGCCGATGTTGATTAAGATCAATTGGCATTCTTTATATTCCCGTCCCAGGCCGATTTCGTAGCGGGAGTCCCCCGTAATCCCGATTTTTAACTGCTGTTCGGTGCTGTCGCGGATCAAGGTTTCAATGACCAGCCCCAGCGATGATTCCTGGTTGGTCCAGCGCTCGGTGTGGTGCGCCGGTTTAACTTTGATGCGAAAACCGTATTTATCTACCAGTGCCGCCCCTTCAATTTCTTCAATGGTATTGCCGGGAACCATTAACTTGAAATTGATTTCTTTGTTGCCCAAAGGATCGGTGGCGGACAAGAGGCCGTGGAATTTTAACAGCGTGCCTGCCGAGCCAAAAACATCAATGGTTTTTGAGCCCCGCTCAAAATTTAAGTCGTTGTAGCGCGCCAGCAGTGATAGGATGCCTTCCACGGATTCAGTGTGGTCGTCATGGTCATGGGTCATGATAATGGCGTCCAGGTCAACAATTCCCAGCCCCAAATCGCGGAAGATGTCGTAAAAATCGTAGCCCGGATCAATGGCAATGCCTTTTAATTCTCCCCGCGGATTGCGCAGGGTCAACAAGTATCCGCCGCCCTGGCTGATGCCGTGCGAAAAAAGCGGGGTGGAAGAGTTCCATTTGTGAATGGTGCGCAAAATTTCCCCTCCCATCCGTTTTTCCAATGTGCGCGGGGTGTTGAGTTCTTTAATGAGCTGGTGGTGGTTTTTTAAGATATTTTCGCGGGTGG
>JBAZQH010000032.1:0-16074 GCA_041645285.1 Candidatus Margulisiibacteriota bacterium
GAAGGGGTAAGGCGGGGAAACTCCACTGAAATTATTCTTGAGAAACGACGATAAAAGGTAGTAGAATAACTTTAACCCCGGGCGTAAAAGCAAGTTTGCGCCGGAGGAGTGTTTTATGATAAAAAAATTAATCCTTGGTTGGTTGCTTTTCATTGGGGTGGTGGTTGGCCTGTTGGCGGGGGAGGTCGCGGCGGCGCCTTCTCTATTTGGGGCGTGGACCGACGTTTGGGCCAACGGGGCTTACGAAAACACCAATTTTGAGAGAAATGGTTTTGCCACGTACGTTTTGCGGGAAGATGCTAAGGTTGGCATTTACCTGGTTCCGCTGTGGGGAGATACTTACTTGATGCCCTACGTTACTGCCCAGGGCGCATATTCCGGCGATCCCAATTACTGGAACAATAATTTATATACTGGGGTTGGGGTGCGCGTCCTGCCTTTTGCCAAAACCGATAGCCCTTCGCCGATTAATGCGTTAAAAATATTTTACGAGTCGTTGTCCGCTTCTTATTATAAGGACGGGGAAGCGGCGGTGGCAGCCGGACGTCCAAACCAGGATACCGTTTTTGGATTAGACCTTTGGTATGAATGGAACCAGCCGCAGTGGAGCGGGGATAAAAACTACAGCTTTGCCTCCCCTTGGAGCGAGGTGTGGGCCAACTTAAGTTTCCGCCAGACCAATTTTTACGAGGATAATTTTAACTCTTATATTTTACGCATTCAGGAAAAAACCGGCTTATTTCTGGGTGAGGGCCAAAACAACGGGCCGCTTTTCCAGCCGTATTTGACGTTTGATTTTGTCAACAGCGGCAAAAACTATTCGTGGCTAAACCGCATGAGCTACGGCTTGGGTGTGCGCGTCGAGCCGTTTAGGTTTACGGATGACCCGACCTCTGCCTGGTTATTCAAACTGAAGATGTTTGGCGAGGGGTTGGGCATGGCTTATTTTAAGGATGCGCCAACAACTAACATCAGCACTGATTTTCGGGCGGGCGTTGAGTTTACGATTGGAAGGTAGGATTGCGGCGTGTATTTAGTGGTTGGTCTGGGAAATCCAGGTGAAGAGTATGCCGCCACCCGGCATAACCTGGGGTTTATGGTGGTGGAGCAATTGTGCCGCAATCTAGGGGTGGAAACGCTCAAACCCAAGTTTTCTTCTTTTATGGCCGCGCTGGAATTTTCGGGCAGGAAAGTTATTTTAGCCATGCCGCAGACCTTTATGAACCGCAGCGGCGAGGCAGTGGCCGCCATTTTGGCCTGGCACAAAATTGACGCCAAGCGCCTAATCTTGATTTATGATGATGTTGATTTGGAAATAGGAGAAGTTAAGATCAGGGAAAAAGGCAGTTCGGCCGGGCACAAAGGCGTGCAATCGGTCATCACTTCTCTTTGCACCTCGGAATTTATCCGTGTTCGCCTTGGCATTGGGAGAGAAACTGCCTCCGACGACATCACGGATTATGTCCTTTCCAAAATTCCTCCCGCGCAGATGGATAAGATTGAGCCGGCCATAGAAAAAGCGGCGCAGGCCGTGTTGGCGATTATTAGGGATGGGGTGGAACCGGCTACGCAGGAACTTAACCGCGGATGATTTTATCAAAACTGATTCAACCGGTGCAGGATCGGGAAGATACCCAGAAAATTATCGCTGCATTAAAATTGGCGGGGGCACCGGTGGCGGTGGGAGGTGTGGTGGGCGGCCGGGAATCTCTTTTATTTGCCGCATTACAGTGTCATTTTAAAAATTTTTCTTTGATTATTACCCCTTCCATCTTGTCGGCAGAGCGTAAGTACCAGGACTTGCTGAATTTTTTACCTGAAGCGGACATTGAATTATTGCCCAGGTTGGATTCGCTGCCGTTTGAGTCAACCTCTCCCAGTTTGGATTTGCAGGGGAAACGCATTACGAGTTTGCATAAAATCTTAACCGGCCAGGTAAAAGTATTGGTGGCGCCGATTAAAGCGCTGATATTTAAACTGCCGGCAAAAAAGTTTATTCAAAACAATATTATTAATTTTACGTGCGGTGAGCGCGTGAATCTGGATGAATTAAGCCATAAATTAATTGGCATGGGATATACCCGCGTCAATTTGGTGGGAGAAAGAGGCGAATTTGCCGTCCGCGGAGGGATTGTCGATATTTTTACTTCTGACCAGGAGAACCCGTGCCGCGTTGAATTGGACGATGATCAAATTGTTTCTCTCCGTGCGGTGGATCCCCTGTCGCAGCGATCGATCAGTAAAATTGATTCGGCCCGGGTACTGCCGGCCAAAGAGTTGTCGCCGGAGGCAACCCTGGCCGATTACTTGCCGAAGGATGCGCGGGTCATGCTTAGCGAAAAAGTGGAAGTTGCCCGCGTGATTGATGAATTGATACAAGAAGTTTATGCGGCGGAGAAATTTGATCAGAAAAATTATGCACAACAATTGGCGTTTGCTGATTTTGATGCCATGGCGCAACAGTTTGGCAGTTGCCCACAACTATTGTGTTCGCCGTTTTTAGCGCCGGCGGATTTAACGTTTTTGTCTGACGGCCAGGTCAATAATTATTCGCATTTTGCTTCTTTTCGGGAAGAACTGACTAAAGCGCTGGCCCGGCGTCAGGAGAAAAAAACTCCCACGATAATTATCTCAAAACACGCGGTTTCTTTGCGCGAGATTTTTAATGAAGAAAATGTAGCCGCTGAAATTATTGACGGGCAGCTAACCAGCGGGTTTAACCTCGATGATTTAAACACCTGGGTGCTGTCGGATTATGAAATTTTTGGCGAGAAGGGCTCCGGAGTAACCCACGAAAAGCAGTCGATCGAAGGAATTGACCAGATCCACACGCTTAACCTTGACCCCGGCGATTATGTGGTCCACGAAAATTACGGGATCGGCAAATACTTGGGGATGGAAATATTAGAAGATATCGGCAGCAAGCAGGAATATCTAGCCATTGAATATGCGGGCGAGGACCAGCTCCACGTGCCGATAACCGCCATGGGTTTGATTACTAAGTATTCTTCGGGTTCAGATTTACACCCTAAGCTGGATCACCTGGGTTCAAAACAATGGCTCAACACCAAAGGCCGGGCAAAGAAAAAAATCCGCGAGATGACCAAAGAACTTTTGGCGTTGTATGCCGAGAGATCGGCGCGGCCCGGCTTTGCCTATGCCCCCGATGATATCTGGCAAAAAGAGTTGGCGACGTCGTTTGAGTACGAAGAAACCCCGGACCAAAAAAAAGCCATTATCGAGATTAAACAAGATATGGAAACGGCCCGCCCGATGGACCGTTTGCTTTGCGGGGACGTGGGCTACGGCAAGACCGAGGTGGCCATCCGGGCCGCGGTAAAAGCGGTGTCGTCGGGCAAGCAGGTGGCGGTGTTGGTGCCAACCACGGTTTTAGCCAAACAACATTTTTTAACTTTTTCCGAGCGGCTTAAATCCTTTCCCATAAAAATAGAAATGCTTTCGCGCTTTAAGGATAAAGGAGAGCAAAAGCAAATTGTGGAAGAGATGAAATTGGGAAGGATTGATATTATTATCGGCACGCACCGCTTGTTAAGCAAGGACGTAGCGTTTGCCGACCTGGGACTTTTGGTCATTGACGAAGAGCACCGGTTTGGGGTGGCGCACAAAGAAAAAATCAAAATGCTGAAATTATCGGTGGATGTTTTGACGCTAACCGCCACGCCCATCCCGCGTACATTGCATATGTCGCTGGCCGGGACGCGCGATTTGAGCTTAATTAACACGCCGCCGCTGGATCGTTCTCCGGTTAGGACTTACGTTTTAGATTGGAATGAAGCCGTAGTAAAAGAAGCCATTTTGCGCGAAGTGGAACGCGGCGGGCAGATATATTTTGTGCATAATTTTGTGCATTCAATTGATGCGATGGCAGCCCAACTTAAAAAATTGGTGCCGGGGATAAAAATTGTGGTGGCGCACGGGCAGATGTCTTCCTCCCTGCTTGAAAAAAACGTCCTCGATTTTTACCAGAAAAAATATGACCTTTTGCTCTGTTCCGCCATTATCGAATCGGGGCTGGATATGCCTAACGTCAATACCATTATTATTGACCAGGCCGACCGCTTGGGGCTGGCCCAGCTTTACCAATTGCGGGGCAGGGTGGGGCGCTCATCAGTGCGCGCCTATGCATATCTTTTGAGCCGCAAAGGTGCGGGACTAACCGAAGACGCCATAAAAAGGTTGTTGGCAATCCAGGAGTTTACCCGACTGGGCTCGGGCTATAAACTGGCGATGCGCGATTTGGAAATCCGGGGGGCAGGGAATATTTTAGGCGCAGAGCAAAGCGGGCATTTGGCGGCGGTGGGATTTGATATGTATTGCGAATTGGTGGCTGAAGCGGTGGCGGAACTCCGCGGCAAAGTTGAAATTGCGCCGCGCCAGGTTGTACTGGACATCAAGACCGATGCGTTTATCCCCGCCGATTATGTGCAGGAAGAAAGTGAGCGGATTGCACTTTACCGGCGGATGAATTTACTGGAAGAAACGATTGCCATCGAACAAATGAAAGAAGAATTAGGCGACCGCTATGGGAAATTGCCAAAATCCGTAAAAACATTGCTTAAGCTGCTTGAGTTAAAGGTGCTGGCGCGGGGTGCAGGCGTAGTGAGCATTAGAGGTGAGGCCCGGCAAGTGGCAGTTGAGTTTGCGGAAATTCCGGATAAAAAAATAATCCAAAAAGCGGCCGCAGTTTTTAAAAATCGCATTAAATTTGTGCGGCACAAGCTGCTGCTGGACGTTCGCGGGTTATCTGCCGATGAATGGAGTTTGCAATTGCAGAGGGTGTTTATCACTACAGCTTGAATGCCCGGCGGACAAGGTGCGGGGTTTTACCGCGTGAGTTGTTTATCTTTTAGCAGTAATACCGTGGCGTCGCGCACCAGGTTTTTGGAATCGCACTTTTCAGATTGTTTTAAATATTCAACCAGCGCTCCCTGGATATCGCCCAAGCAATAAATTTGGTTGGGGCGCGGTGCTACCAGCTTTTTTTCTGCTAAATGCCGGCCCAATTGCACCGTAACCTGGTTGACTATTTTTTTAATTAAGGCCGCATTGGAGATTTCCACAATCACTTTACCCTCGTCATTTTTAATTTGGAGGTTTGAGTCGGTGATGACTACTTTGCCGGAAAGAATATGCTTGATCGACATTTTTAATAGGTAAACCTCAATAATTTTTTGGATAATCTGCGGGTTTAATTCGTCGCCGATAAAAACCCTGGGTTTTATGGTAACCTCGGTGTGGCGGCCTTTAATCGGCAGCTGCTTGCTGTAAGTATTCCAAAACTCATTCAGCGCCGCTTCAACTTTGTCTAAACTAGTTTGTTGGCTTTGGCTTTCCATGTTTTATCCTTCAGACAGTAAAATTTGCTCGCGTCGCGCGCCGGCAATAATTCCCCTAGGAATTCCTAACTCGGGACCAAGCTCATCCAGAACCTTCCACGAATCTTTGTATTCAATGCCATTTGGGGTATTCGTAAAATTACCGACCGCAACCACCGGGGCGGCGCCGTAGCCCGATGGCAGGTAAGGGATCGAGTCCGGGGCCTGACGATTAGGCGTAAAGGCGTTTTTTAACGGCTTTGCAGCTACGGCTTCTTCATGACAAGCTCTTCCCCATTTTCGCTGCATAATTTTTGGGTCGAATCTTATTGCATTAGTCCGATCAGGAGAGAGGGTTCCGTTTTTTAATTCCTGATGTAAACCGAAAATAATTGTGGCAGCCAACTCAATTTCTGCCAATGAAGAGTTTTTTCCGTTAGGCAATAGTTCTGCAAAAAGTTGTTCGTCGCCTGCGCTGACTTCTTTCCCGAATGAATTTACAAAAGCAAAAGTTCGGCCGCGCAAAAGGCCTTTTTCGCTAAGCAGGGTTTTTACCATTTCTATCAAAACGGATAACTTGGCAGGGATAGAATGCGTTGGTGAAGAATGATCACGTGGTACATTAAAAGGTGTACGCAGTGGATATGCGTTTTCGCCCGATTTTATCATTGTTTGTTTATCAGTTGTAGTTAGTCCCATTGCACTATATATATCGTAGCGGGAAGCCAAAAACTTGCATCAGAAAAACAAAAATTTAGTGAAATTATTTTGGGAAATGGCCGAAACAATGACATGAGCAGCAATGCAGCTACGAGGAAATTATTTAGGGTGGGGTTCCTGCCTGACTCCACGCGCCAGTCGGCGGCAAAGGCGGCGCCTCCGCGGCCAAATACAGTTTCATCCTGTATTATAAGGGGTCAATCTTTTTTTTCCTGCCAGGAAGTTTCAGGAACAGTCGTATTCAGAGAGGGCAAGCCGAAACTTTTGGTTGATGGGGTAACAGTTAGTCTGGCACAGATTCCTGCTTGTTTTAAGGGACGGCCACTGACCTTAAGAGAAGGGGACGGGGTAGATGCGCGGGTCATGGAAATAGTTTTTTCCCCGCGCGTAAAGGGGAAGCAGCTTTTTATGCGGTGCATACTGCTTTTGTAGGTACAGATGTACATTCTAACCAGGTGGTCGCGCCTCCGCCATCCAAACCACCTGGGGATGCGCCTCCGGCGGTTTTTTCCTCTAGATTGGAACTGAGTGCGCCGCAAATGCTGACGGCAAGAGACCAAATGGTGAATGGGCCTGAAGTAATAGGGTGGGTATTTGATCCTCCATGCAGAGAAACTGCCCCTTCATTGCCGTGGTATCTGCCTCGATCGATGGCAAGAAAGCGCAAAAGCATACCTCTTATGCGTGCACCAATGGGGAGAGCCGCGGCCGTTTCATTAGCTCCTGAAAGTTTCGATGTTCACGGAACTAACGCAATGCTTATTTTTCCTGTGACCGGAGCCAGGGCAGTTTTATGTGTTGAGGATGGAGTTGCGGTCTCTAGAATAGAGGCCTTTGTTAGAGAAAAGATGGCAGCAAATGAATTAAGCTTTCTTGATAAGGGGGAGGCCGCCGCGGGAGCGCGAGCAGCAACGTTTCAAAGGAGAACCATAGAGGCTGCTAGATTGGGCCCCCAAACTTTGGGAGGGCAGTATCTTTTCTTTTTACCCTTGCCGGGATCGTGGCCCGCAGACACTGATATCTGGATATTGCCGGTTGATTTATGTCTGGAAAGAGAAGACTGGAGAATCAGTGGCGATTATCAGCGTCGCCCGAATGTTTCTGTCTCGCCGCTGGATGTTTCGATGCAGATTGACTACTGGCAAGCAAGCGATCCCGTAGCTTGCAGGCTGTGTTGCGAAGAATATATTCCGCAGTCGTGGATTGAGGCATTTCTTAAACAATATCACGCGGCTTTAACCTCGTTGCATGAATAATGCGGTTGACGGGAAAAAGGTTGCCATGATTTTTTTTTGCTTCCATTACCCGCATCGGGTATAATTCCACTCCCAATGCTGCTTAAATCACTTAACGAAAAACAAGCCGAAGCGGTGCAAACTACCGAAGGTCCGCTCTTAATTGTGGCCGGCGCCGGCTCCGGCAAGACCCGCGTTTTAACCCACCGCATCGCTTATTTAATCCGCGAAAAAATGGTTTCCCCGCACAACATTTTGGCGGTGACGTTTACCAATAAAGCGGCGGGAGAAATGCGCGACCGCTTGAAAAAATTGGTAGGGTTATCCGCGCGCGAGATGTGGCTGGGCACGTTCCACTCAATTTGCGGCCGGATTTTGCGCCGCCACATTGATGTTTTGGGTTACGGCACCAATTTTGTAATTTACGATGAAGATGACCAGCTAAAAATCATGGGTGAAATTTTGCGTGCGATGGATTTGCCGGAAAAAAGGTTCCGGCCGCAGGTGGTTTTGGGCCTTATCGGCAACGCCAAAAACGAGCTGGTGGATGATGTGGAATTTGGCCGGAGCGCCAGCGATTATTTTTCCGAAAACGTGGCCCAGGCCTACCGCCGCTACCAGGAAAAACTGGTGGAGCAAAACGCGCTGGATTTTGACGATATGTTGATGCTGACGGTGAAATTGTTTGAAGTTGCGCCGGAAGTTTTGGCGCATTACCAAGAGCGCTTCCGTTATATTTCTGTTGATGAATACCAGGATACCAACCGCGCCCAGTATGTTTTGACCAATTTACTGGCGGAAAAACACAAAAATATCTGCGTGGTAGGGGATTCCGACCAATCCATCTATCGTTTTCGCGGCGCCGATTTTCGCAATATCATAAATTTTGAAAAAGATTACCCCAAGGCCAAAGTGATCTTGCTTGAGCAAAATTACCGCTCGACACAAAGCGTTTTGGAAGTGGCTAATCACGTCATCAAAAACAATCTGGTGCGTAAACATAAGAATTTATGGACCCGTAACCCGGAAGGTAACTTACCCGTATTTTTTGAGGCCGAGGATGAACACGCCGAGGCATTTTATGTGGTGGGGGAGATCAAACGTCTGGCCGAACATTTTCAGCATAACGAATTTGTGGTTTTGTACCGCACCAACGCCCAGTCGCGTGTTTTGGAAGAGGTTTTCATGCGTGCGGGCGTGCCGTACCGCATTTTTTCTGGAGTGAAGTTTTACGAGCGCCGGGAAATTAAAGATATTTTGGCCTATTTGCGCATTATCATAAACCCGCGGGATGATTTAGGTGCCAAGCGGGTTTTGACTAATATCATTGACGGAGTTGGAAAAACCTCTTTAATGCGTCTCGAAGCTTTGGCAAAAAAGCATAACCTCCCGATTGTCGAAACTTTTAGCCAAACCAACCAACTGGATGTTCCGCCAAAAGTAAAGCTGGCACTTTCCGAACTTCACAAAAAATTAAGCCGCCTGCGCCTTGATGCAGAAGAAGAATCCGCGTCCATCATTATTGAAAAAGTATTGATACAGTCAGGTTATAAGCGCAAGTTAGAGGAAGAAGGCACCGAAGAAAGCTTGTCCCGCGCCGAAAATATCAAAGAATTGATTTCGGTGGCTAAGGAATACGAAAAGGCCTATGATGACCCGTCTTTGGCCGGGTTTTTAGCGCAGGTCACCTTAATTACCGACATCAATTTTGAAAATTCGGATCAGCCCGCGGTAACGTTAATGACACTGCACGCAGCCAAGGGGTTGGAATTTCCGGTGGTGTTTGTGGTGGGGATGGAGGAAGGCATTTTTCCGCATTACCGGAGCATCAACGACTCGGAGGAGCTGGAAGAAGAGCGGCGCCTTTGTTACGTGGGCATTACCCGCGCGAAACAGCGGCTTTATTTAGTGGCGGCCCGGTCGCGCCTGATTTTTGGGGAGACCTGGAACAATGGCGCCTCACGCTTTATTCGTGAAATTCCCGAAACATTGCTGGACATTAAAGTTGATGATGTGTTTGGCCTTGGAAAATTGGCGGCGGGGAGTAGTTTTGCTGACGGGGGTGAGCTTGGCGGGAAAGCCGTTGGCGATGGGGAAGGCCGCGTCCTGCAGAAGGATAATTTCAAAATTGGCGATTGGGTAAAACACAAAAAATGGGGGCGGGGCAAGGTTTTGGAAATTGAGGGGGAGGGGATGGACAGTATTTTGCTGGTTAAGTTTGACTCTGTGGGGGAGAAGAATCTGCTGCTAAGGTATGCGCCGCTCGAGAAACTTGCCGATTAACTTAGCCGATTAATCCCGATCTTGTAAAAAAGCTAACAGATTGTGGGGGGTAATTGTTTGTAATTCAATACCCTCTTCTAAACACGAAGTTATTTCTGCCAAGGCATCTATCAGGCGTGAGTCATAATTGCGTTTCCGAATTTCACGTAGGGTTTGGGAAGGCGAGAGAACCAATCCATTGCCCTGGAGATACCTTCGGCTGCCATCACCGAGTGCGTCAAAACAATCTGCCATAGATAAAATTTGTGCCGCCAAGGGCATGGGGTTCCCCTTTAACTGTTCCACTAGCCATTTTGGATACCCGTCAAAAACATGATTATAAAGTAATATTTCGCTGGCAGAAGAATAATCCGCAATGGCTTCGAGTATAAAATATCCAATTTCAAGATGGGTTCTAACTTTGATTTTTTCACAAAAGGACAATCCGCGTGGCCGGGATAATAGTCCTGGGCTTACCCCCAGTTTACCAAAGTCATGTAAGCTGGCAGCAAAATTTAAGTCAGAGATTTCCTTTGGAGATAGCCCTACCAGAAAAGCGATTTCGGTGGCCAGTGAGGCAACCCTCCTTTGGTGGGCGGCGGTTTCGGCGAGGTTTCTTTCCATTGCAAGAGTGGCGGCGTCAAAAGCAACTAGCGCATCTTGCGGTGAAACCCGGTTAGCAAATCTAATAAAATCACCGATAACTTTCCATGTAACTTGGCGGCGATCACGCATATTTTCGGGCGGTATGTGAGCAATTTTTGATGCCAGAGAGGGATGCGAGGGTGAACAAACCAATCTTGACTGTAAAATTTCTGCTCCGGTATGAACCAGTATTGCTCGATCTTCTGGAAGGGCCCGCCCCCGCGAGGGTGTCCACCTTCTATGCAATCTTTGCGGTGATCCGCAGTCAGCTGCTAAAAAGTCACTCATTGTATTATATTCTCTGCACTTTGCTGGAAAAATTTCAGTTTATTTTACAGCTTAAACCCGCCGTGTTTTTTGAAGTGTTCAACCAGGCCGCCGTCGGAGAGCAAAACCTGCATGGTGGGGGGGATGGGGCTAAATTTTGCTTCAGTGTTTTTGGTTAAGTTTTTTACCATACCGTTGTCTAGGTCAACTTCCAGCTCATCGCCTTCTTCGATGCCGTCGGTATTAAACTCAATGGCCGGTAATCCTAAATTGAAGCAGTTACGGTAAAAAATCCGCGCGAAGGATTTTGCTAAAACCGCAGAAATCCCAGCGTATTTTATTGCCATCGGGGCCTGTTCGCGGCTGGAGCCGCAGCCAAAGTTTTTGCCGGCGATAATAAAATCGCCTTTTTGCAGGCGGCTGAAAAAAGTAGGATCCAAATCTTCCATTACATGTTGAGCTAATTCATTTGGATCTTGAATTTTAAATTTCCACCGACCTGAAATAATATAATCTGTATTGATGTCATCATTTTGCGGCAGCCGCCGTGCTTTGCCTTTTAAAATCATAAATATCTCCTCGGGTCCGCAATTTGCCCTTCAATTACCGATGCCGCTACCGTTGCCGGCGACCCCAGATAAATAAATGCCTTACGGTTGCCCATCCGGCCCAAGAAATTGCGGTTGGCGGTGGAAATTACGTTTTCCCCGTCTGAAGGCACGCCGTTGTGAGTGCCAACACATGGTCCGCATCCCGGCGTAACAAATGCTCCGCCCGCCTCAATTAGTACGGTAGCCATGCCGGATTTAATTAATTGCAAAAAAATCTCTTTTGAAGCGGGAGCTAATATTAGCCGACAACCGGATTTTACTTTTTTGCCTTTTAATATTTTTGCGGCGATTTCAAAGTCTTCCAACCGGCCGTTGGTGCAAGTCCCAATCAACCCTTGCTGGATTGGTAATCCCACTACTTCTTCAATTGAAGATACATTATCCACCGCATGCGGTTTGGCAATTTGCGGCGAGAGCTTGGAAATATCAAAGTCTATTTCTTTAGCGTAGTGAGCGCCGTTATCGGCAAAAACGGGATTTGGCTTTTTGGCGGCGCAACAACCGTGCGGTGAGCAACAGACAGATTTGGCCGCGTGCTTTTTAACCCACTCCAGTGTTTTTGTATCAGCTTCCATGATCCCGGCTTTGCCGCCGGCTTCAATTGCCATGTTCGAAATTGTAAACCGTGCATCTACTGACATATCTCCAATGGCTTTTCCGTAAAATTCCATTGACATGTAGGTAGCACCGTCGGCCCTAATTTGTCCGACAGTATAAAGGATTAAATCTTTGGAGAAAACGCCTTTCGGTAGGGAACCTTTATAAGTGATTTTCATGCTTTCCGGTACTTTAAACCACAATTTTCCCGAAATCATTGCGGCCGAAAAATCGGTGGAGCCAACCCCGGTAGAAAAAACGTTAATCGCGCCGTAGGTGCAGGTGTGCGAGTCGGCGCCAATGACCAAATTGCCCGGCACTACATGACCTTGCTCTGGAGTAAGCTGGTGGCAGACCCCGCATCCGATATCATATAGTTTAATTTTATATTGTGCGGCAAATTCACGGATTTTTTTATGGATGGCGGAGACGCCTTCGTTGGGGGAAGGGGCGGAATGGTCAATAATCATGGCGATTTTGTCGGGGTTAAACACATGGTCGCCGTGCTTTTTGTGGAAAGCATCAATTGCCACCCCGCTGGTGCCGTCCTGCCCCAAGCAAAAATCCAGGTCGGCAATCACAATGTCGCCGGCGCGGGCATCTTTGCCGCTGTGGGCGCTTAATATTTTTTCGGCAATGGTTTTAGCCATAATGAAAAAAGATTATAACATAAATTTGCCCTGCGCCAGGCGAAAAATTATTTTCCGCGCGCTAAGTTTTCTTGACTTTACTCTCTCAAATGTTAAGATATAAAAAAATTTGAGGAGAGTCGGTTTGTCAAAAAACACCTGGACTTTTCTGTTGGTTGCGGCATGTGGTTTATTGCTTTTTTCTTCTGTGGTTTTAGCGGCGGCGTTTGAAATTTCTTCCCCAAAAGACCGGCTGGTTACCCGCGATAATATGGTGATGCTGCAGGGCCGCGCTGCCGGTTTTAAGGAAGTCAAAGTTAACGGCAATTTGATCGACGTAAGCTCCCAGGGCAACTTTTCCGCCGGTATTTTTCTGTCTCCCGGCAAGAATTTTGTTGAGGTTGCCGCGATTACCCGATCCGGGGGAACCCAAATCCTCACCCGCCGCATATTACGCATGATTAACTTTCCGGATTTGGCCAGTATTGAAGCCCACGCCCCCAAACATTTTTCGCTGAAGCCAATTGAAGAATTGGGCACGCTGGGAATTGTGGAGCCCTACCCAGACAATAATTTTTATCCTAAAAAGCCGTTGACCAAAGGGGAGCTGGCTACCTGGATTGCCAAAGCCAGGGGCTTAAAAACTGCTGTGCCGGAAGATGATGTGGCGTTTGACGTGCCGCGGGAACACTGGCGCGCCCCGTACATTAAGGCCTGTTTAGACAAGGGGTACCTGCAAATGGATGATCCCGAAACCTTCGGGACCAACCGCGAAGTTACCCGCGCGGAAACAGTAAAAAGTGTACTGCAATTAATGGGTGGGGCACAGGCGGCCAGTGCCAAGCGTGTTTTTCAGGACGTGCCCCTAGTGCACGAAGCGGCAAAAGAAGTATACCTTGCCTGGAAAAATAATTTGGTGGAGGGGGTCTCCGATTACTTCAAATTGTTTGATCCCAACCGTTATATTACCCGCGAAGAAGCGGTGACGCTCCTTTCCCGGCTATCTTTTGTCTCTGTTCAGACCAGGGCACTGGCTAATTTTTCTATTGGCTACGGTCGCAGTGTTTATGCGCAGATTGATACTCCGCCCCAAATTGTCTGGTTCAAAGTGGTTCCGGCCAGGATTTCTAAGTCAACCAGCCGGCCGGTGTCGTTGACTGCCATGGTTGCTGACCGTCAAGGTTACGCGGATATCATTGGGGTCAGGGTGGATTTGTCTTCGTTGGGCGGGCCGCCGGATGCGGAAATGGCAGATCAAGGGGTGGAAGGCGATGTCAAGAAGGGCGATGCCATTTTTACGCTTAACCTTTCTGTAAGCGTGGAAGCCACCGGAGGATATCTGCTCAAGGTAATTGCGCTGGACAAAAAGGGATGGCAGGGGTCTGCACAAAATAGATTGATGGTAGTGGAATAAGGAAAATGCCCAATGACCAACGCACCAATGACTAACGCCGGTATGCGCTGCGGGCGTACATTGTTTTATTTCCTGGTGTTACTTTTTACTTTGCTGGCGTCTTCCGCCAGCGCTTACTTGAATGAGGTTGGCATTTCGGCCGTGAGTTTTGGGGTGGGCGCGCGGCCGCAGGCCATCGGTGCATTTGTTGCCCAGGCCGATGACGTTACTGCGGCAATGTACAATCCGGCGGGATTGGCTTTTACCAAGGGCATTTCCCTCAACTCGGCGCCGGATAACATTTCCGCTTTTCAGGTGTATCCGTCGCCGGCCGGCTACGCGGTGGGATTTGGATTAGTATTTCGCAATTTGTCGGGCTATAACGAAAATTTGCTGGTAGGTTCCGCGGCTTGGAAATTGAGTTACCTGCCGATGCTTCCGCAGAATAATTTTACGGATAATTTATCGGTTGGGGCAAACCTAAAAGCCGTACTCAGCCAATCCTACCGTCAAGCTGGCATAACTGACCAGTATTCAAGTGGCTGGGATATGGATTTAGGCGTCTTATGGAAAACCCGTTCCTGGTTAAGCTTTGGCGGTAATTTGCAAAATTTTTTGGGCAACGGCACGTTGGGCGCCGGACGCTTTGTTTGGACCTCCGGTACGGTTGAGGCCATTCCGGAAAAACTCATCTTGGGGACTTCGGTTAAGTTGATTGGCGATGCGGATGCGCTCTATTATCTTTTGGGCAATGAGCTGTTTGTAAATCTTGACTATAATACGGCATTAAGCGGCGGAGAAAGTTCCCAGTTGACGGTGGGGGCTGAATGGGCTTACTGGAATACTTATTTTGCCCGGGCGGGGTTGGGGAGTACCGGAGGGTTGCCTGGCAGCGGCGGTTTTTCTTGCGGGGCCGGGGTGCGCAAAGAGGGCTGGGGTGTAGACCTGGCGGCCACTAATTTAACGGATTCCCGTTACAGCAAAGTACTGCTTTCTTTCCTTTATTTCCCCAAGGACTGGACTTTTGTGGAGCGGCAACCCATTACGGACTCAATTAAAGTTTGGGTGGGGGAGGAGGAAGATGTCTATTATGAGGACTCCATGACTATTTCGGGTGAGGTGGCCAGCGGCGGGCACGTTTATATTAACGGCGCCGATGCCTATTTGTCAGATGGTGAGACCTTTAGCGTAGTGGTGCCCTTGAATTTGGGAAAAAACCTGATTGATATTAAAGGCGAATACCGCGGAAAAACGGTTTTGCATTTTGAGAAGAAGGTTTTACGCAAGGCCAAAGTAGTAATTGCCGAGGAAAAAGCCGTGGAGCAAAAAATTGACAAACTAATTAAAACCGAGGAACGTAAGATTACGGAACAACAACAACAGGTGGAAGCCAAGCTAAAATCCAGTAAAACTACGCAGGGGCAAAAAACCGAGTTGCTTAAGACCAAAAAGAAACTGGCGGCACAGGAGAAAAAAGTAACCCAGAAGAAGACGGCCTTGGTCAAAGAAAAGCAAAAGATTGCCGAACGCAAGGAAAAAGTGGAAGTGTTGGTCACGATGGGAGTCGTGGAAGTGGCTCCAAACAAGGAATTTGAAATGGAGGCGGCGGTGAGCCGGGGGGAATTGGCCAGCTGGCTGGTGAAAGCGGCCGGGATTCCGCTGGAGCAGGTTACCAGCCCGGTTTTCAAAGATGTCCCGCCGGACCATCCTCTGGCACCTTATATAAAAGCGGTTTCGGATCTGGAAGTAATGCAGGGTTTTCCGGACGGGACTTTTCGACCGGATGCGCCGGTGACCGAAAGTGAAGGGAAAGCAATTTTTAAGAAATTTGGAATAATCCAATGATGCGGAATGGGATTTTAAGCGGGAATATTTTTAAGCTGGCGCTGGCAGTAGTGCTGGCCGCGGTCATGTTGACGGCAGTTTTTCCCTTTGCCGCCTCCGCCGCCGAGCAAAAAAAATACCTGACCAAAGGGGATGCGGTGGCGTTCTTGACGGCATCGGATTTTTTGAAAAACAAGATTGGAGCGCTGCTTTCCTGGACCATTGGCTACGATATTTCAAAGGTAAACCGCGCCAAAGTAGTTCCGGTGATTAATTATATTTTAGCGATTCCCCGCAAAGCCCCGCCCGACGGCCGCACCATTATTGAATTGCAGGCCTCCGTGGATGATCCGGGGGGCTTGGTCAATATCCAGGGTGTCCGGGCGGATTTAAGCGAAATCGGGAAGTTATCCAACATGATGCTGGTAGATAACGGGTTGTGGGGGGACGCCAAAGCGGAAGACGGGATTTTTACGATACAGACCAACGTCAGCCTGTCGGTTTCGTTGGGAGAAAAAGAAGTGGCGGTGGCGGTCGCCAACCAAAAAGGGTGGG
>JBAZQH010000033.1:0-16030 GCA_041645285.1 Candidatus Margulisiibacteriota bacterium
AAGTGATCGTGGCCAACCGTGCGGTTTTTGCGGTTTATATCCTGCCCAGCTCACTTCCCAAAGACCAAAATCGGGCGCAGGGTGTAGTCAACCGGCTAGCGGGGGTCGTCAATGTTTCCTCGGTAGCAATTTGGCAAAAAATTAATAAAAATCGGTTCCGCCCGTTTGAGCCGGTTTTGATAAAAGATCGTTTAGCTCCAGAAATGGTTGCCCGCCTGTCCGAAATGAGACAGCGTCAGGAAGGTATGGTGGTCCGCTACCGCCCAGTACGCTTTTACCCTTACGGCAAATTGGCGGCGCATGTTTTGGGCTATGTAGGGGAAATTGAGCCGGCGGAATTAAACCGTCTGCACGAGCGCGGGTTTAAAATGGGGGACTTTATCGGCAAGGCCGGCGTGGAAAAAAATTATGATGCGGTCTTGCGCGGGGTGGACGGCGGCCAAAAATTTGAGGTGGATGTACGGGGTAATCCCGTGCGGATGGTATCTTCCTCCGATCCTGTGCCCGGGAATGACTTGTATCTGACACTTGATATCGAACTACAAAAAGCCGCGGAAGAGGCCTTTGATGGACTCAATGGCGCCGGCGTAATCCTTAATCCCAAAACCGGTGAAATTTTAGCCATGTTGAGCCGGCCGGTTTTTGACCCGCAGATTTTTGCCGAACCGATTGATGCCGCCACCTGGCGTGAAGTGAACCGGGTCCGCTTTCCATTCATGAACCGTGCCTTGAGCGCTTATCCTCCGGGATCAACTTTTAAGTTGATTACATTGTCGGCCGTTTTGCAGGAAAAACTGGTCAACCCCAGAGAAATGTTCCACTGCCCGGGTTATTTCCGCCTGGGACAAAGGGTGGCAAAATGCTGGAGGACTTTTGGCCATGGCATGCTTTCTCCCCTGGAGGCGCTGGTTTGGTCCTGTGACGTGGCTTTTTACGAAATGGGATTGCGGGCGGGCGTAGATTTGATGGCCAAATATGCCGGTTATTATGGCCTGGGAGAAAAAACCGGCATTGACCTGCCGGGAGAAAAAGAAGGCCTGATGCCAACGGAAAAATGGAAAAGAGATTATTTGCACCAGCCCTGGTTTAAAGGCGATACCATCAATGTTGGGATTGGGCAGGGATACGTGCAGGTTACGCCTCTCCAGCTGGCCCAGGCCTACGCCGCCATAGCCGTGGGCAAGCGTTACCGCCCGTTTGTAGTGTCCAAGGTCGTGTCGCGCCGCGGGCGGGAGTTATTTAAAAATGAAATCAAAATGGTTTTTTCTCTTCCTTTAAGCCGGGATAACCAGCTGAAAATTAAAGATGCTTTGTGGAATGTAGTGAAACGCGCCACCGGGGTGGCGGCGTATGTTCCGGGACTGCCGGCCGGAGGCAAGACCGGCACCGCCGAAAATCCGGGCCTACCGCATGCCTGGTTTGTATGCTTTGCGCCGGTGGATGATCCGGAAATCGTGGTAGTTAGTTTTGTGGAGCACGGCCAGCATGGCGATCAAGGTGCGGCGCGCATTGCCGGCAAAATTTTGCAATGGTACAAAGAACACCGCCTGACCAAAAAATACCCCGAAGAGCCGCGTAAACAGCAGTATATTTTGCACGGGACTTACCCGGAGCCGTATTTTCCAAAACCAGTTACGACACCCTAAAATTGCGCTCCCCAAATTATGGTTTGACGCTTTTCACATATGTATGCTAAAATAACCACGTTTTTAAGGAGATAAAAGTTGGAAACACTTGAATTAAAAGCAAAGGCACGGACAGAAAGAGGCAAGCGGGTAAAAAAAGTGCGGGCCCAGGGCCTGATCCCGGCGGTGGTCTATGCCCCTAAATTTGAAGAATTGGTGGTGGCGGTGGAGGCCAAGGCGTTCCGTAAAGTGATTGCGGGGGGGGCCGGGACCAACGTTATCATCAACTTAAAAGTTTCAGACGGTGACAAACAGCAGGAATTGCCGGTCATTACTTATGCTATTCAGCGCGATCCGTTGTCTGATGCAATTATTCACGTGGATTTCCGCAAAATCAGCATGACCGAAAAAATTAAGGCCAAGATTCACGTTGAATTGTTAGGCGAGCCGCTGGGAGTAAAAGATGAGGGTGGGGTTCTGGTGCACGGTCTGCGCGAAATCGAAGTGGAATGTTTACCGGGTAACATTCCCGACAAATTTTCAATTGACGTGTCTGAGTTGATCATTAACCATTCGAAGCGGGTTTCCGACTTGGTGGTCCCGGAAGGGGTAACCATCTTAAGCGGCGCCGAAGAATTGATTGCGTTTGTTTCCGCCGCTTCCAAAGAAGAAGCTCCCGTTGCCCCGGCCGCCGAAACCGTTTTGGCTGAAGGTGGAGTGGTTCCTGTGGCAGAAGCCGGCGCGGAAGGCGCGGTTCCTGAAGCCGCCGCCAAGCCCGGCGAAAAAGCCCCCGCCAGGGCGGGGCAAGCTGCTCCTGCCGAAGGCAAAACCGCGGCCAAACCGACTGCCAAAGCCCCCGATAAAAAATAACCTACCTCCCAAAAAAACTACCCCCAAAACTGAAATTTTTTGACCCCGCTGGCGATATATATACGGTGAGAGTTTTAGTTATTCGTGCAGCGGGAAAAAGTTAAAATAAGAAACGGAAGAACAATCAAGGAGGAAAAATTATGACAGCACCAGTGGCACCTGCCGCAGAGAGAGCAGTAAGAGCGCCAAGCCGAGCCAGAGTGTGGGCGCATAGGTGGTCTCCGACGATAACGTCGGCCGCATTGCTTGGGGTAGGGGCAATTGGCATTGCCTTGTCTAAAGGATGTCCGCGATCAACAAATTGTCCGCCCGTCGTGGAAAAAGCGCCGGCGATTGATTGTCATAGTTTTGCACAGGTAAGAGATGTTTTTCCTCGTTTGACAGAAGGCGGATTTCACTCTTTAGTACAATTAAAAGCGCCGCCGGAAGTTATTAAAGAATTAAGCGCGGACAGTACTAATGCTGACAGGATACGTGCCTGGACGGAGATAGCCCCATTGGTATGGCAATTACCTGAAGGCGTTTCTGCGAGAGATTTCGCAATAAAATTAGTTGAAGGTAATTTTCCTGCGGATAAATTTGCCATGCGGCCCAGTCCTCTAAATGACTTGACCGGAGCTCCTAGTGACTGGCAAACATCGGTCTCTCCCATATTTCCTTGCCTTGATGTAGTTGAATTGGTTGTGCCGTCGCTTAGGGATGTACTGCCGCCGGTTCCGGTAACGCAGAGGACAGTTACAGGGACAGGAAGGGGTGGAAAAGGGGGGACAGGTGGCGGAACCGTTACCGTTACCGCGCCAACGTATTGCTCCTCTTTATTACAGTGGGGGTTTACTCAACCTGTTGTTGATGCCTGTGACCTGGATTGCACGGCAGTAAAATATCCTGATCCTAAAATGCGCGGTAATTGTAAGCTTGCTTATAAAACAGGGGACAAATAGTAATATTGAAAATGTTGTTATATTATTTTGTATTATTAGGATAGAAAAATGGAACTAGCATTAGTAAATCGTATCCCCATTAGCGGAATGGCGCCAGCTAACGCAAATGCCGTGCATCAGTTTATTCTGCTGGCAGATATAAACCATTATATTTCAGTGCGTGTTAGTCAGCTAGATTTGGCGACACAAGATCTTGTAAATTCGCAAGGATTGGATGCGGCTTTTGATTCGGTTGGTAGTGTTATACTTGACTCTACTCAGCAAGATTTAATAGCAGCAATTTTTTCAAAACTTTCAATTTCTTCTGCGGGCCCTAAAACGAAGAATTTTTTTGCTAAATTGTTGCCACCCAAAGTAGGGGACAAGACAGGGCGAGATTTACAGAAAGCTTTATCTGTAGTTGATCAATTAACTTTATCCGCATTGGGTATTAGTGATCCTAGTAAACAGGCCGATTTGGATAAAATTAAATCAGCAATGAAACAGATGCTGATTTTAAAAGATATATTGAATTATCAAAATGCGGTGCTAAGTGATGCCAATGATATTAGCGATGGCATAATTGCTGTTGCAAATGCAACCGGCATTGACTCGGCGAGTGATAAATTATTACCAGCCTGGGCTTTGATTCGCAACGATGCAGCCATAACACAAGTTACAAAAAACCACTTTGATATTTCTGGCGCTGGGACTAAGCCATTGCAAGCTCAAGTAGTTTCCCGGACTTTACCATTAAAAAGCTCAAACCTTGATTACGAATTGGCATATTACGCCTGGGTTAATAATGGTGTTCCTTCCCTTTCTGAGCTTGGCGATAAGTTTGGGAAATTTGTGAACACTACATTTAATATTGCGGTTGGCACAAATGCTAATATAAGTATTCAAAAAATAGAATTGGCGGATCGCGATGTCGAGAAGAGGGTAATTTTTAATCTCGGCGACAAAGAATTTTCTTTTAATTTATCTGAAGAATTTGCCTCGGTGCCCCAAAGTGAACGCGGCAATATTACTTTTCAATATTCAAACGGTGGCAGACCTTGGCAAGATTTAGGGCCGGGTGTTTTGGTGGATACGGCATCTACTGGCACGAAAACGATTACTCTTCGAGCTAAGTGGAATGGTTGGGTTATTCAACAGCAGCAATTAACCATCAATGTCATAGCCCCGCCACAAATAACGTTGCTGGCCGTGGCGCCTTCTCCTGAACCCATCGCTCGCCCGGGTAATGGTTTTACCGATCTTCTTGGCACGTCATTGCGGCAGTTGGATGTTACGGATCCTAATTTATTTCTTAAATTCACTGCATTAGAAAATAATCTTGACCCGACCCGCACCGTTGCTGGCGCAGATTCTGAATTTGGTTCGCGTCTGCGCGTGGGCGTGAACGGGACAAATTGGAATGGTACTCCAACCAGTTACTATCTCATGCGGCAATCCGAGTCATTTTGGGGTTTGCCCGACATCGATGGTCAGCTTTTATTTACCGTACCAATTGGCAATGATGTTGGTAACGATATTGATAAAAGTCGAGACGGTATTAAAGTTGATCGCAAAGCATTTGCAACCTTTTCCGGGGGCGTGTATGGATATATAAGAGATGATCAATCTGCCTATGGCGGCGGCAGTTTGCGTCTGTCTAATGCTTTGCGGGTTGGCGAAAAAGAAAGATTTTCCTTTGCGCGTGATTTGTCGGTGCGGCTTGGCCAACACACATTTAGCAGTGATTACCCTTCTGTTTTTGTCCCATCTGAAAATGTTTTCCGGCTGGAATCTCACTGGCTAATGGGATTGCCGGAATGGTCATTTGGTCCGGAGTTTATGCACGAGGGTGGCATGCAGGTGGCGGATATTGTTCTTGAGGGAGAAACACCGGAAGAAACGCCCGTTTCACGCCAATCATATTTGGGTAAAAGCGTGATTGATTTTGGTCCGATGGGTGTTCCGATTAAAGTGGATTTGCACGGTGGATGGAGGCGGATTGGGGGCTACGAGGGGTTAAACGAGTTTAACGCTTACGGGCAGGAATCTGGTTCGGGTGGACAAACTTCCAGCGAATTTACTGTCCCGGCGGTCTGGCATAGTATTTTTAGCGGGGTTTTGGAAACAAAAATCCCTATCAATCCTTCCTTGTGGCCGTGGTTAAGTTCGGTGGGTGGTGGAGTCATTGGCTTTATGGAATTAGATGAAGCGGGCAATCCGTATTCCCGGGTTTTGGGCGGCTATCTTGGTGTGGGTGATGAAAATCTCCTGCGGTTGAGTATCCAGTCGGGCAGGCAATTTGAAGGTCAGGGTATTCCGCAATACGATTGGATGGATCTGGGGGCGCGGCTAAGAGTGCCGGTGACGCCAAAATTGTGGAGTAAAAAAGGAGTTGTGCCGGCTTTGGAGTTGTATGGCAATAGACGTCAAATTTCAATCAGCGGTACGGGATCCAGCCAGGGGCGCAACGAAATGGAATTGGGCGGTAATTTGGTGTTCAGCGTGGATCGGCCCGATAGAGGCAGGACTTTTTCTTATGCCACCGGCAGTCCCATTCCTGTTCTGTCCCAAAAATTAACCGTAAGCGAAGCTGGGACGCTTGAATATCTGGCTTTAACCAAAAAAGAATTAATTAGAGCGGGCTTGGATAGTGAATTTGATTTATCGAAGTTAACATTACAAAGTGAACCTGCTGGAATGCCTTTGGCTTTATCTGCCGATCGACCCATTGTGATACCTAAGCTTCTGGCTTTTGATGTTTCAAAATTGCCAAATATAAAGGCCTTTTTAGAAGATGATAACAGCCCAAGGAAAACCTCTTTTACTTTACATTTAGTGTCTGGCAACACAGAATTCACCGAAATTCAGGTGACCATCGTAAAATCTAAAAAAAAAGACTAGCTGAAGCTGGTCCAGCGCTTTCGGCCCCGCCGCCAAAAGTGTTTTCTCCTCCGACACTTAACAAACAATCCAAACTAGGGAAAGTTAGAGTTGATCGCGACCTTATCCCTATGACTTCCATTGCTTTTTCCAAAAAAGAGTTTGCTGCCCTGGGTGTGGATATTGACAGCATGGATATTACAAAAATTTCATTAAGGGATCCTTCCAAACATGTTGGGGCAAAATTTGTTACAAAAACAGACATATTTGGGAAAATTCATTATGAACTAATATATTTGCCCGAGTTTGATGAGGCCGCCGGCGGAAGAAACTTTTTAGCATCGCCAGATAAATCGGCTGATTTTGATTTACAGTTTGTTGCTTATGATGATTCCGCTGGGGAATGGGTGCCGCGCGAAAATACTGGTAGCATTCAACTTACTGTCAAAAAAACCAACCGGTACGCCCGCAGCGTGGATAGAATCAACAGAAAGATCGAAAAATTTACGGCAAAAAAATCACGCCAGCCGCACGCGGCGGCGGCGCCGGATGGTCTGACAGGGTGGGGTAGATTTCTGAATGCGTTGCATTTACGCCGAAAACCCAAGACCGCCCCGGCCGCCAAAACCGAAAGTGTAGAGTTTAAAAAAATCGAACAAACCTATACATTTCAACTACCGGCCAGGGGACTTATCCCCAATTGGCAACAATTTGCCAGGTGGGAAATTACTCACGCAGACGGCACGCCGCTAAACGATGCTGAAAAAAATGCAATATCTTTGCCGCAATTGCTGGACGATACAGGACAGCCGGTCCAATTTAGCCGTGGACTTAGGAATATTAAATTTCGCGTTTATTATAACCCGCTTAATCTCCATGACCAGGTTGTAATCCCTTTTGACGGTCAGGGCCCAGCGTACTACACTTTGAAATTTTTTGATTCAGCCGCGGATACATCTTTAAGGAAAACCTGGGATATAACGGTTAAAAAAAGCGGCAAACTAAAACGGATGGAAAGGCGCGCACAAAGGGAGGCGGAAAGGGCGGAGTCGCAGACGCGCGCGAAAGATTTAAGTAAACCACCTGAATCAACCATTCCATATTTTTCCTACGATCAACTTTTTCCTGAGAATTATGAAGATGCCCCCAATATCACTTACGGGACAAAAGTAATGCTGCCTTATGTTTTGCCGACGGAAGTTAGGGTCACGCCGGCGGGGCGGGTAATATTTGACCCAACGCGATTCAAGATAGAAAAATTATTTTATCGTGTCCCTAAAACTCGTTACGATTCCTTATTGAAAATATTAGAAGTATATTTCGATACGCGCGACATAAATTTAGCAGAACTACGCAGATTATGTCCCTATACTGGGGATCGGTTTGATTTGACGATTGCAAGTTACCAGGGACAGGGAGGGGACGCACAGCCGATTGGTATTAGTAAAAGCATTGCTATTTTGGGTGTACCGGATGCAGCAACTGTCTACCCGGATTCAGATAAAAATGCCGGGGCGCTGACACCTGATCAGCCAATTATTTTAAATGCTTCTACTGAGATATTATTGGCTCCTAATTCTCCTTTCGTAGTCGGTCGACTGCGGTTTAATCAGAACGAGCATTTTCAATTATTTCTGACGGCAGCCGATCCCGCCAATCCGGTTCACTTGATTGTGGGGGGCGAGGGTGTTCAGTATGAATATTTGCCGGCGGCGGCGGGGGCCGGTAATCCGGCAGTCCGGATGTCGGGGAAAAATTTTGTTTTAGCCATAAACAACCCTTCGGTTTTGGGCGTTAATTCGCGAGAGGCTTTTGATCGATTGAAGGTACGTGGTTTTAGCCTCGGTGTCGATCGGGTGATTGGGAAAGATGATGTTTTGACTGTGTTTGTTGCTCCCCAAGCTTTGGAAAAACTGCAGTTTACTTTTGAATATACGCCGATGGAAAACGGCCGGCTTTTAGATGGCCAAAAATTCACGGCTTCTGATTCACTGCAGATAATACCATAATTCCTTTGATGCAAATTTATTGCGACCGCAAAAAAACACCCCAAAAACTGCAATTTTTTTTGCTTTTATGCGATAAGAAAGTACTATGAGCATACCGAATGTGTCAATTTCACCAACCCATATCCCGTTATATAACTCTGCAAACTTATTTGGTTTAAATAATACCAGCGGGCCTTCCTGCCCGGATTTTCCGGCCGGGAATGCGGTTGATGTATCGGTGGATGTAGGCAGAGCCATTGCGGGCACGCCGTTGCCTGACAGAGACAATTACTTTGAGTATCAGCGCACCCAGGGAGCGGTACGGGGATTAAGTGTGGCGGGCGACTTAAGTGTTGAAACCGCAACTGCCGGTAATTTTGGCGTTTTGGTAGATTTGCAAAACATATCTTATGATGGGACCAGCGACAGCGGCAGTTCTGCACAACAAGTTATTGACCAGCGTTTTAATGCGGAAGGTGCCGCATATTGGGAGTCATATCCCAGGTTTGCTTCGGTGACACTTGATTACCGGTATTCCGCGGCGCACCCGCAGTACCCGACTTTGGTTAATCCGTATGCAATTGGCAATTCGTTGGGTGCGGAAGCCAGGGTTGGCGCGGATGCATTTGCGGGGGTGGGGGGATACTTTGATGGGGGAGCAATTGCTTATGATTATATTGAAGGAGCTGAAGCGTATGGTGGCGCCGGTGGTGGAGGTTTGCCGCCGGAAAATCCCCGTTCTACTAATGGTTATCATTTGCAGTTTCAAGGTGGTTTTCCGCTGGTTATTGGTAGTGCTTTTTCGCTCTTTTCAAAACTCAGGTATATTCCGCAAAAAGTTGTTGAACAGGGCGAAAATTCCTTTAGCGCTTTTGGCGATGAAGCGACGGCGGCCAATGGTACCAATTCTGAATTGTATACGCAGGATTATTGGGTGCACACAATTCAGGTGGGGCTGGTTGCCGCGATGCGTCGCCACGAAGCTGGGTTGGAGTTTATCTGTCAAAGCCAAACTGCAGTGGAGCACGATCATGCCGATTGGATGTTGGCGGCAACCTATGAGCCGGCGGACCCCAGGGCTCGCTGGAAGATTCCATCGGCACGTTTTTATTTAGGCCAGCGTTATCCAAACAATGAACCATATTGGACGCAGGGTGTAATTTTGCAAACCCGTGATTTATTGCCTTTTTCCATAACCGGCACTAACGTTACCCCGCATGCTGGGCTGGATATTTCTTCTTTTTTCCGGCGCGAATACGGCATCAACAGCTGGTATTTGGGGTTGGTTTTTAGTGCAGGTGGTGCGGGCAGAACGCTTTTGTGATAAAATAACTCCATTAATTTATTAAGGAGTTATCTGTGGCGGAAGGGAATGTGTCCGGCGGTGGAGTCCACCCCGGTAAACCCATAATCTGGCCGACCGGAAAATCCAGCTCGTCTTCTGTCCAGCCGATTTCATCTGAGCAGGTAGCCGAAGCGGGCGGATCGCGGGCCAGCGTTTCCACCGGCAAAACCGGTGCGGCGCAAGCCACCCAGCAAGCGGGCGCTACCCAGGCCGGCGCTACTACCCAACCAGCGGTTACCCGTCCAACTCCCACCATTTCCCGTCCGCAAACCTTGCAAGATATTTCAGCCCTGCTTTTGTCCAATAACATACCCGATACCCCTGCACCGCAGCCTGGCGATGCAAATGTTAAACCGCGGATTTGAATTATCGCGCGCCAATATCCTGAGCGTGCTTTCAAATTTGGAAGGCACTAATAAAAGCCAGGGAGCAATTGATTCGGCGTTGGTCATGCTGGCCAAGGAGATTGATTCCCAGCCGGGCATGAAACTAATTACCCAGCAGCTGCAAAACAGTCCGCAGATGACCGGCCAATTGAGCGCGCTGGGTCAAGAAATGGCGACCACAATCGGTGTGATGAAAGCCCTGACCTTATCCGGTGTCGCGGGAAAACTGGCCGAAATTTTTTCTCAGTTTGAAAAAGAAATTAACGGCTTATCGGACCGTTATAAATTTACCGGCGATGGCACCTTAACGCGCGAAGAACTGGCCAGCAGTTTGCGCGCGGTAAAAGCGTTGTGCGAAAGTGTTGAGGGGCAAATGGGCCAAGCCGGCAAGGCCGACCAGACCGGCCAGGATGCCTTGCGCGCTTCACTTAAAAATATTATCAACCAGGCCAACGCCGCGCTGGAAAATATCACTTCCCAAGCCGTTTTAAGCCGGCCCACCGAGCGGCCGGAAAATAATTATGTGCTCTACAACGTTCCTAACCCGGCGGTCACGGGAGAAGATGTGGTAATCCAGGTGCGCCGCGACGGCTCCGGTCCCAAGGCCGAAATCGACGCCCAAAAAACCCAGATTAACCTGTCGATGGGAACCAAAAACCTGGGTAAATTTTACGTTTCGATGTCAGTGCGCGAAGTCAACGCAAAGAAAAATGTCACCGCCATTTTTAATACCGAAACCGAGGAAGCCAAAGAAGCCGTGGCGCAAAACTCCGGCGATTTCTTGAAAAGCATGGCCGAAAAAGAATGTATTGTCACTTCGTTCCACGCGATAAAAAATCCAAAGGTGGCGGTGATTGATTTTTATCTGCCTACGGTAGGGCTGGATGATTTGATGAAAATTGATGTGCAAGCGTAGCGAGCTTCCGGCGCGGAGCTTTGAGCTCTGAATTAAGGATTTATATGGCTGAAGAAGAAAAAAAAGTTTTTGAAGAAACCGCAGCCGAAAAACTGCCGGATGATTCCGCCAAGCACCGCGCCGTTGCTTTGCGCTACAATGTGGACAAAGACAAAGCGCCGCTGGTTTTGGCAACTGGGCGGGGTCCGATTGCCGACGAAATTGTCCGCTTGGCCGAAGAAAATAAAATTCCCCTCTACGAAGACCCGGACCTGGCGGCATTGCTGGGAAAATTAGAGTTGGATTCCAATATCCCGTCGGAACTGTACGTCATGGTGGCGGAGGTCTTGTTTTTTGTTTACAAGCTGGATCGTATGGCGGAAAAACGTGGAAAACTTCTCTCAAAAATCCGCGAAGAACAAAAAAATAAATCCGGCGCGTAGAGCTTAAATTCCTCTTAATAATAATTGTTTTTTTTAGCTCTGGTGTTATAATAAAAAAACCACGGGATTGGTGGAGGAGGTTTAAGTGAAAGACCGGATATTAAGGATCAGCGGAGCCGATCTGGAAGTTTCTGACGAGCGCGTCAAAGCGCTGGTCAATGACATGGTTAATGCCAAGACCCCGGCTTACCAGAAAAGTGAAATTGTTACCCGTGCTTTCCCCATCGAATTACAATCTGCCATCGACCGGCAAAGCATGCGTTCTTCAATGGGGGCCATGGAGCCCAAAATCGAAGGAACTTTTTATAGCCACATTAAGGGCTCGCTGATAAAAACGGGGGGAAAGCTTGACGTAGCACTGGGTGGCGACGGTTACTTGGTGGTTGAAGGCAGTAATAGTGGAATGAATAATGAAATGTATACCCGCGACGGCCGGTTTACGGTTGACACCCAGGGAAATTTGTTGACGGTTGCGGGCAATTATAAGGTTATGGGGCAGAACGGTCCCATAACTTTAGATTTGTCGGAAAACGTTACAATCAATCCGGAGGGTAAAATTATGGTGGACGGGGAAGAGGTGGCAATTTTAAGGGTGGTTAATATTGCCAATACGGGGGCCTTGCAGCCGGTTACCGGAAGTTTCTATAAGGCCGCCCCAATTGGGGCTGAAATTTCCGAAGATGCTAACCCGCAGGTGATCCAGGGTTATATCGAAACCTCCAATGTTTCGGTGGTTGACCAGATGATGGACTTGATTTTTTTGAGCAAAAAGTACGGGCTTTCCACCAAAGTAGTTCAGTCGCGGGATGTGGATTTGTCTGCGGCATTGAAGATGGGGGAGATGGGACAGTAAAATAAAAGGAGGCATCTAATTATGTTCCAGCCACTTTATGTCGCCGCTACCGGTCTAGATTCTTTTGAGCAGGAAATGTCTTCCATTACCGATAATTTGGCCAATGCCAGCACCGTGGGTTTTAAGGCCAGCCGGACCGAATATGAGAGTTTGGATTATATTGAAAGAACCTTCCAGGATCAGTTGACCCAAGCCATGGCCCAACAGGAAATTAGCGGGCAAAATATGCCGATCCAGGTTGGCACCGGGGTGCGCGTGATTGGGACGCCGAAAAATTTTACCCAGGGAACAATCGAAATTACCTCCAATCCGCTGGATTTGGCAGTGCAGGGAGAAGGATTTTTCCGGGTAAAATTGCCGGACGACACCACGGCCTATACGCGCGCCGGAAATTTCCACATGGATAACGAGGGCAATATCGCCGATCCCAACGGGCATTTGCTGGCGCCGGAGCTGGTTATTCCGGAAGGGGCCACTGCAATTATTATCAAAAAAGACGGCACGGTATGGGTCAATGTCAACAACGAAAATACGGCTACCGAGATTGGCCAGATTACCATTGCGCGTTTTACTAACCCGGCGGGGTTGGAGGCGTTGGGGCAAAACCTCTTCCAATCCACTGCCGCTTCGGGGGATGCCATCGTGGGTAACCCTACCGAAGAAGGCTTTGGGGCGGTGGCTCAGTATTCGCTGGAAGCTTCCAATGTGGATGTCATTTCCGAAATGATGCGGATGGTTATCGTGCAGCGGGTTTTTGACACGGTTACCAAAGCGGTGCAGTCCTACGAAGCCATGTTGACTTCACTGCAAAATATGAAGCAATCTTGAGCCGCAAATAAAGGAATGATTTTGAGAAAGTTAATAGCAGTTTGGGTTGCGGCGGGTTTGTTTTATTTTGGGATGTCAGCTTTTTTTCCTGTTCCCGTCTTCTCTGCTTCGTCTTTAGAAATAGAAAAACAAATTAAGGCCGTGGTCTGGTCTGCGGTGGTCGAAAAATATCCAGAATATAAAAACGATGAAATCAAAATCAGCTTCAGCTTGGCCGACAATATCTTTTCTGCGCTGGCGGACGAAACTAAGGAATTTACTTTCAAAGTGCTGGAGCTGTACCCGCGCGGCCAGCTCTTGGGCAAGGTGACGGTGCCCGTCCAGGTTTTCCAAAACGGGCGGCCGGACACAAAAATATATTTGAAGACCCAGGTGGAAATTTATCGGCCGGTGGTGGTCGCCAGCCGGATGTTAAAAAAACAAACAGTTATTGAGGATGCGGACTTAGTTCTGCGGCGAGTGGATTTAGTGCGCATTGCCAAAGATTTTTTTACCCAAAAAGATGAGTTGCTAGGTTGCGAAACAAAAACTATAATTAGATCCGGTATGCCGCTCCTGTCGTGGATGGTGCGGCCGGTGCCTTTGGTATATCGCGGAGATATAGTAAAAATTAAGGTGGTACGCGGGCTGGTCCAGGTTGAAGTTATGGGAAAAGCGCTCTCTGACGGAAAGCTGGGCACAAAAATAAAGGTGCGGAGAGCTGACAATAAGCAGGAAATTGCGGCGGTGGTGGTGGGGACGGCTGAAGTAGAAATTAATTAATCGTGGAGATGGATTAAAATGTTCAGGGAAATGTGCCGGGCCAAATTGCATCGTTTGACTGTAACCGAAACCAACGTAAACTACGAGGGCAGCATCACCATTGACCGCCGGCTTTTAGCTGCGGCGGATATCTGGCCGATGGAAAAAGTTGCGGTAGTCAATGTCAACAATGGTGCGCGTTTTGAGACCTACGTTATTCCGGGGGCTGCCGGGGAAGTTTGCTTAAACGGAGCGGCGGCACGCTTAGCGGTTGCGGGCGACTTGATTATTGTAATATGTTATACTTTGCTCGAAGAAAAAAAGGCCGCAAAACTAAAACCCAAAATTGTTTTAGTGGGCCCAAAAAATCAAATTAAAAAAAGTAGTTAGGGGAAAAAATGAAAAAGGCCTGGTTTTTGGTTCTGGCTTTTATCCTGGTTTTTTCTCAAATTGCTGCCGCGGATTCAATCTGGAAAAGCGGGGCCAGCACTTCGCCGTACAGCACTTCCAAAATTTATCGGGTCGGAGACCTGGTCTACATCGTAATTTTAGAGTCCAGTTCTGCACTTTCCAAGGCGGGCACCGAAACCAAAGTCAAGGACGAACTTTCTTTGAGCTTGCAGCACACGCTGGATAGTCTGGCGGCGTCAATCCCTACGGATGCTTCCATCGTTCCCAAAATCCAAAACGATTATAAAGGTTCGGGCAACACCACGCGCAGCACCGATATCCAGGCGCGGGTGGCGGCGCGGGTTACTCAGGTTTTGGATAACGGCAATATCAAACTGGTGGGCCATCATGTTGTTGAGGTCAACGGGGAAGAGCAGTCAATTATCATCTCGGGTGTGGTGCGCTCTAAAGATATCAATTCGGCCAATGCGATTTTTTCTTATCAGGTGGCCAATGCCAAAATTGTGGTCAGCGGCTCGGGCATGGTAGCCGAAGCCGAATCTCCGGGATGGATTACGCGGGTTATAAACTGGATATTTTAGTTTAAGGTTCAAAGTACAATGTTGAAAAAAATTTTAATTTTCTTAATAGCAACAACTGCTTTCACAGGGATTGCCTATCCGGCCGCTGTCCCGGTGAAGGTTAAAAATATTTCCCATATTTTGGAAGCCCGCGAAAACCAATTGATGGGGTTTGGTCTGGTGGTGGGGTTGCGCAACACGGGCGATAGTCAGCAGACCGGTTTTACCAAACAGGCGTTGACCAATCTTTTGTCGCGCATGGGAGTAGTGCCGCAGGCGGATGATTTTAAGTCGCGGAATGTGGCGGCGGTTATGGTCACGGCCACTTTGCCGCCTTTTGTAAAGCCCGGCCAAAAATTGAACGTAACGGTTGCGGCCATGGGAGATGCCAGAAGTTTGACCGGCGGTTCTTTGCTGATTACCCCTTTGATGGGTGTGGATGACGATGTTTACGCGGTGGCGCAGGGTAAGGTTTTAATTGGCGGGGTGGGAGAAACCCAGACAATTGTGCCGATGCGGATTGAAAATAGCAATGTGGGAAATATCCCGGGGGGAGCTCTGGTGGAAAAAGAAGTTGCGGTATCGCTTGCGGGAAAACAGATGGTTACCATTGTTTTGGATAAGCCCGACTTTACCACTGCCGTGCGGGTGGCCGATTCAATCAAACGTAACGGCATGGACGCCATTGCCAAAGATGCTGCTACCGTCACCATCCCGTATTTTGAAGGAGAAGACCCGGTCAAAATCATTGCGCGCATCGAAAACTTTGAGGTGGTGCCGGCCACGGTCGCCAAGGTAGTGGTCAACGAAAAAACCGGCACCATTGTCATTGGCGAAGATGTGCGGATTGCGCCGGTGGCGGTTACTTACGGCAACTATACGGTTACCGTGGGCAGTATCAGCTTGTATTCCCAGACCGGTGTGATGGGGACCGATGTTGAAAACGCCACCAATACGGTCCGGACCAATGCGCGGGTAACCCGACCGGCTGGCGAGTTTACCCAGCTGGGCCAAACTGCCAGCTTGGCCGAGCTGGTGGCGGCGCTGAATTCTATTGGAGCTACGCCCAAGGACATGATTGTGATTTTACAGGCAATTAAAGAATCCGGTGCCATGTCGGCGGAGATTGAGGTGATTTGATGGATTATTTTGGCGCTTTAAATCCCATCCAGAGTTTGGGTCCGGAGCTGGCGCGGCAGGCACTGCAAAATGAAACGACCGGCGCGGCGGGCAAAATCGAAGCACAAAAACAGTTCGTTAAAATTTTTGTTAACGAAGTTTTGAA
>JBAZQH010000034.1:0-15545 GCA_041645285.1 Candidatus Margulisiibacteriota bacterium
CCGTAGCCCCGGAGATCGCGGTGTAAGCAATATCAACCAGCATCCCATTAATCGTGCCCCATTGAGGCGCCGCAGTCAAACAGCCAAAACACAACCCTAACAATAAAAGGGTGAAAAGCCACAATCCTTTTTTGATGAGCGACTGATTGGACATTAATTTTATTTTATTAAGATAAATGTGCAGCACAGAATTATCTAAATCATATAATAAAACAACGAATTGTCAACGCCAAACAAAGCCGGTATAATTAAATCATGACTGAAACCAACGATACGGCTACTCCTCCACCGGCGGACGAAAATGGAGCAGAAGAGCCGGTAACCTGTGAGGCCTGCGGGGGCAGCTTAAAACTGGAAAAAATCAACCTGGAAGAATTTGAAGGCGGCAAGCTTTATCACATGGAAAATATCCCCGCTTACGTTTGCCTGCTCTGCGGCGAAACCTGGATTCCCGAAGAAATTATCCACGAGTTTGAAAAAATGATTGAATTTGTCAAAAGCCGCAAGAAAATCACCAAAAAGAAAATGCCGCCCAAGATAGCGCACCCTGGCCATAAACCCCAGAAGAAAGGACCTTAATAATGGAAAATGAGCTCGGTAAAAATAAAAAATCAAGAAGGACTTACGGCTTTGACGAAATCGCCCTCTGCCCTTCCATCATTACCGTCAACCCGGAAGACTGCAATACGGCAGTTACTATCGCCGGCATTAAGTTAGAAATCCCGATCATTGCCTCCGCCATGGATTCTTGCATTTCGCCGCAAACTGCTGCATTAATGTCCAAATACGGCGGACTGGGAGTGTTGAATTTACAAGGTATCCAAACCCGCTACGACAACGTCGGAAAAATTTATGATCAAATTGCCTCCGTCAGTAAAGATGAATACGTGGTCTTAATGCAAAAGCTTTACGAAGAACCCGTTAAAAATGAATTAATCAAAAAACGTATCCGTGAAATTAAGGACGCGGGCGGAGTGGCCGCGGTTTCTTCTATCCCTCAACAAGCTGAAGAACTGGCTCCCATTGCCAAAGACGCCGGCGTGGATATTTTTGTCATCCAATCAACCGTAATCTCAACCCGCCACAAATCAGTGCGCTCCAAACCGCTGGACCTGGCAAAATTTACTAAAAATATTGGTTTGCCGGTTGTGGTGGGCAACTGCGCAACTTACGATGTAGCACTTGAATTAATGAGCCAGGGAATTGCGGCGCTGATGGTTGGGATTGGGCCGGGGGCGGCGTGCACTTCGCGGGGGGTTTTAGGAATTGGCGTTCCCATGGCCACCTGCATTGCCGATTGCGCCGCGGCGAGAGATGTTTATTACAAAGAAACCGGAAAGTATATTCCTATAATTGGCGATGGCGGGATGGCCGTCGGCGGAGATATTTGTAAAGCTATCGCTTGCGGAGCTGATGCCGTAATGGTTGGCTCCCCAATTGCTAAATGTGCCGAAGCTCCGGGAAAAGGATACCATTGGGGCATGGCGACTCCCAACGCTACCCTCCCTCGCGGATCACGCATTAAAGTTGGCACGGTTGGAACACTAAAAGAAATCCTGCTGGGCCCGGCAAGGTACGATGACGGCTCAATGAATTTTATCGGAGCGCTTAAAACCTCAATGGGAACTTTAGGCGCCTCAAATATTAAAGAAATGCAACAGGTTGAAGTAATTATTGCCCCATCAATTTTGACCGAAGGCAAAGTTTACCAAAAGGCGCAGGCACTGGGAATGTATAAGTAATGACCAAAAAACACGACCTAATTGTAGTCCTCGATTTTGGCGCGCAGTATTCCATGCTGATTGCCCGCAGAGTGCGCGAATGCAATGTTTACTGCGAACTAAAACCTTATGACATCTCCGCGGAAGAACTTAAGAAAATCGATTGCAAGGGAATAATTTTATCCGGCGGACCCGCCTCGGTTTACGAAGAAGACGCCCCCCACCCCGACCCCAAAATCTGGACCAGCGGCATCCCCATTTTAGGCATTTGCTACGGCACCCAGCTATTAGCCAAAGAGCTGGGCGGCGAAGTAAAAGAAGGCAAAAAGCGCGAATACGGCAAGGCCACGCTTAAAATTGACGACCACTCTGACCTGTTTGCCGGTCTGCCTCCCGAAACCCAATGCTGGATGAGCCACGGCGACTTGGTAACTAAGCTCCCCGATAGTTTCAAGGTTTTGGGAACAACTGAAAATTGTAAAACTGCCGCCGTCGGATCAAAAGAAAAAAGTATTTATGGCGTCCAATTCCATCCTGAAGTGGCGCATACCCCGCTGGGACTCGATATTATCAAAAATTTCCTTTATATCGTATGTAAAATTCAGCCCACCTGGACCACGCAAAATTTTATCGAATACGCCACCGAGAAAATCAAAAAAGAAGTGGGCAAAGAAAAAATATTGGTGGCACTTTCCGGCGGGGTGGACTCAACTACCGTGGCGGTGCTGGTGCACAAGGCCCTAGGCGACCAATTAACCTGCATGTTTATTGACCAGGGTTTCATGCGCAAAAACGAAGCGCAGAAAATTGTCGAGATTTTCCATAAACATTTTAAGATCAATCTGATCCACATTGACGCGACCGCGCGCTTTTTCGGAAAAATGAAAGGCATCACCGATCCCGAAGAAAAACGCAAAGCCATCGGCACCGAGTTTATCCGGACATTTGAAGAAGAATCCGCTAAATTAGGGAAAATATTGTTTTTAGGGCAAGGGACGCTTTATCCGGACGTGATTGAGTCGGCAGTAAAACCCGCGGCCAAAGAGACGGGCGCGCAATCCGGTAGCCCCGCCAAGGGCTACCACAGCAAAGCCGCGGCAAGGATTAAAACTCACCATAACGTTGGCGGATTGCCTGAAGATATGCAATTTAAACTGGTGGAGCCGCTCCGCAAATTATTTAAGGATGAGGTGCGGGCGCTGGGCAGAGGATTGGGAATTGACGAAGAAATTATATCCCGACAGCCGTTTCCGGGGCCGGGGCTAGCGATTCGCATCATTGGCGAAGTTACTCCCGAAAGAGTAAAAATATTACAGGAAGTTGACGCCATCATCGTAAACGAAATCAAAGAAGCCGGCTTTTATAAAAAACTTTGGCAATCGTTTGGGGTATTACTTCCCATCCGCACCGTCGGGGTGATGGGCGATAAACGCACTTATCTAAACACAGTAGCCCTGCGTTGTGTAACTTCCAGCGACGCCATGACCGCCGATTGGGCGCGCCTGCCTTACGATTTACTGGAAAAAATATCTAACCGAATAGTAAATGAAGTGCCCGAAGTTAACCGCGTGGTTTATGATATCTCTTCTAAGCCGCCGTCAACTATCGAGTGGGAGTGATTGTTTTACTTTCTTTGTCTTGATACAAAGAAAGTAAACAAAGAAAAATCAAGCCTCCGAATAAACACCCCACCACCCCTGTTCCATCACCCACACCCCCATCACTGGAAGTGATGATGCCCCAACCACCTCCCTAGTATTCGGAGGCGGAGGGAAGGGAAAGAAATACAGAAATGCGCTATAATTGTGTATCAAGTAAAAAGAAGGATTTTGAAGTGTCAGACCTAAACTTAAAAGAAGAGCTCGAATTAGAAAGACACAGAGCCGCACTTCGCGTTGCGCAAGACTGCAGAAATCGTGAAAACTTGATGATGCAGTTTTCGCTCGTGATTTTTGGTGGTGTGATATGGGCCGCATTAAATCTTCCGGAAAAATTACTTTTTCGAGAATTTATAGGTTTTTCGTTTTTGTGGTTTTTGGCATATTTAATGATATTGATTGGACTATTTGTTTCTAAACTAAATGCGGTTGAACAGCTACATTATCGAATAGAAAAATTAATTTATATACAAAATGATGTTTTTATATACAAAAGTGGTGGGGCAAAGGATTTCAACAAAATCATTCTGCTACTAGTTTATTCGTTATTAATTATAGTAGCATTTATTGGGTCTACCTATTTTTTAAGCCAACCGCAATTTGATTTACCCGCAATGATTCCTCCGATATGGCTACTCCCTACATTCTGCATAATTTATTTATTGGCTTTAATAGGGATTTTTATTGTTTTTATTGTTCTTTTAAGGCGAAACCTTTTCTTTCCTCCCTTCTTATATCGAGAAGAGTTACAAATGTTTAACGAACACGCTAATGCTGTCTGGAAATCGTTGATTGACCAAAAAATTATTAGTGACGAAGGGTATGCGTTAGAAAAAAATGTCAAAAAAATCATTGACGAGCTCAATGAGGCTAATTCCCAAAAACCTCTGTTTAAGCAATTAAGCTCGCTCCTACCCAATGAAGAATCTAAAAAAATTCTCGAAAAGCTAATAAAAGGTTTTCTTCAGTAAGATTATTTTCTCTGCCCCTTTTTTACTTCCAACTGGTGTTCATGCCAAGTGCGGGAAAACACATGCGTCCCATCCGGCTGTGCTACAAAGAAATAATAATCGGTCTTATCCGGCAGGATGGCATATTTAATTGAATAATAGCCCGGGTTGCAAATGGGCCCGGGCGGCAAGCCGCGGTACTTATATGTATTATAAGGCGAATTGACCCGTAAATCTTTCAGCGAAACCTTTTTCTTGGGATTTTCCAGCGCGTATTTAATGGTTGGATCGGCGGCCAGCCCCATGCCGCGACGCAGTCGGTTATAAAAAACCGAAGAAATTACCGGACGCTCAAAATTGTAGGCGGCTTCTTTTTCGATAATGGAAGCCAGGGTTACCGCCGCATGTAAAGATAAATTAGTGCGACCGTGCATCTCATTCCAAAACGGGATCACTAATTGATTAAAACGGCCCAGCATCAAGTCGGCCAGCGCATCGGCAGAAATATCCGTGCGGATAAAATACGTATCCGGAAAAAGATATCCCTCCAGTGAATTGGTTTTAATTGAGTGCAGAAACGGATATTTTTTAATTAACGCCGGATCAATCGGCCGATCGGCTAATTGCTGAAAATCGACGGCACATTTTATTTTAGCTGATTTTAATATTTCCCCGATTTTATAAATTGACGTTCCTTCCGGAACCACTAACCGAAAAGCTTTTGAGCTTTGGCCCGCGCCGGAGGTTATCTTGAAAACAATTTGGGCCACGGTCATACTGGGAGATAATTCATAAGTACCGGCCCGAATCCGGGGTCCCAAGCCAAAAGCATAAATTACCAAGTTGATCCCGGCATTATTTGGCACCAGCTGCCTTTCCTTTAATGCAAAAATTACGGTTTTGGCCGATTGGCCGCGCTGAATGTCAAAATCATACAAACTCTTGTCGTGGCGATCTGCAACCTGCAAAAAAATTGCGGTAGCACACATTATTGCCGCTAAAAAAAACAAAAACCCGCTCCAGCGCAAATACCACCAAACCGATTGCTCAGAAACCTCGCGTCTCACCGCCCGTCTTATGTTTTCGGCGAATTTTGCTGCATCCTTGTAAAAATTTTGTACCAAGGGGTGTTGAGTTAGATACCTGAAAAAGTCCCTGGAGAAAAAATTCATTATAATCGAACCTTGTTTGGATTTGGGATTTGGGATTTGGGATTTATTTTGTCTAAATACCCCTGCAGAATAAACGCCGCCGCCATGCCATCCACCGCCTGTTTGCGCGCCTTTCGGGAAACTCCGGCTTCAATCAAGGTACGCTCCGCGGCTTTAGTTGATAACCTTTCATCAAATGTATCCACGAAAACCTTTAAATGCCGACGGGTAATTTCACGGCGGATTTTTTCTACAAAAGCAATGACCTTTTGAGTGGATTGGGAAACTTTGCCCTGCAAAGTTATGGGCATCCCCACCACCAGCGTGATTTCGCCGTATTTTTCATTGAAGGTTTGCAAAAGATCCAGCAAATCTTTGGTTCGGGCTGTAATAAAACCACGACTTTGCGCAGTCAAAAAAAGCGGGTCAGACAAGCTGATGCCGAAGCGTTTTTCTCCAAAATCAAGTCCCACGTACCTCAAGACATTTTACCCTTAAGCCATTCCTTGGCAATCTGCAGAGCAACTTTTAATTTTTCCGGGTCTTTACCGCCGGCTTCCGCCTTGTCTTTGCGGCCGCCACCCCGCCCGCCACAAGGAGCCGCCACCACATTCACCAATTCAACCGCATTCAGCCCCTTTTCCACCCAGTCCTTGGAAACCACGGACAGCAAAATTACTTTTGACCCCATGACCGAAGCCAGCAAAACCGCATAACTCTGGATTTCCCGGGCAATCCAATCCGCTAATTGACGCAGTGTATCCATGTCAAAATCATCAAAGGCGGCTACGATGGACTTGGCCTGACCAAAATCATCCGCGCCGGCAATTAATTTTGGGACCAATTGACCCGCATTTTCCCTTTTTTTCCTGGCAATTTCCCGGCGCACGTTGTCATTCCGGTCCTGCAGCCACTCTACCCTTCCCCGTAAATGCTCTAAAAACTTATTCACCGCCGAAGAGTCAACCTGGTCCACCGCACTTCCCAGGTTTTCTAATTCCTCTTTTTCAATTTCAAAGATGCCGGTTTCCAACGACTGGGGCAGATCAAACTGCGCCTTTTCAACCTGCAGCAGCTTATATTCATGCGCCAAACGAAAAACCTGGTCCCGTAGGTTTTTACCCTGCAGCATAATATTAACCCGGGCAGCACGGCCGGCAACAGCTTCAATCCGGCGAATACCGGCCGCCACCGCGGATTCACTTAAAATTTTAAAAAAGCTGATTTCTCCGGTATTTTTTACATGGGTACCGCCGCAAAACTCCCGGCTGATTTGATCAATCATTACTACTCTCACCGTCTTGCCGTATTTTTCTCCGAAAAGTGCGGTGGCGCCCATTTTTTGGGCCTCTTCCAAACTAGTTTCAATCGTTTTTAACTCTATGCCGCGCTTAATCGCCACATTCACAAAATCTTCCAATTTTTCTATTTGCGGCGCGGTCAACCCTTCGGAATGATTAAAATCAAAACGTAGCCGGTCCGGCGCCACAAATGACCCGGATTGTTTTATCTGCGCGGACACCACCTCTCTTAAGGCGGCCTGCAAAAGATGCGTGGCCGTGTGGTGGGCGGAAACCGCGCCGCGCTTGGCCAGGTCAATCTGCAACTGAACTTTATCGTTTACCTTTAATTTATCCACACTTTCAAGCTGGTGCAAGATTACCGAATCCGTGCGGCCAAAAACGGCTGTCACCAATCTTTCCCGATCGTGGGTGGTTAAAATACCGCTGTCCGCCACCTGTCCCCCGGATTCCGGATAAAAAGGCGATTTATCCAAAATCACCAGCTTGTCTTCATCAAAAATCTTCTGGATTTTGGCCTCCGTATGACCCTGTTCATACCCCACAAATTTGGTAGGCCGCATTCCGGATAAATCCAAAAACGGCAGTTTAGATTTTGCGTCGGAAACGGAAATCCCCCCTGCCCGCGCCCGCTCCCGCTGCTCCAGCATGCATTTTTCAAAACCCTCCCGGTCAATGCCCAAGCGTTCCTCGGTTGCAATCTCAACCGAAAGGTCAATTGGAAAGCCAAAAGTGTCGTGCAATTTAAAAACTTCATGTCCAGGAATAACCTGCTGGTCGCGGTATTTCAAAACCAGATCTTTGAAAACCCGGATTCCCTTTTCCAGGGTTTCCAAAAAACTTTGTTCTTCCATGGCCACCACTTTTTCAATATGGTCACCGTGCACCAACAGCTCGGGATAAGCATCTTTAAAAAGGTGCACCACCACTTTTGAAAGTCGCGCTAAAAACGGTTTTTCGATCCCCAATACCTGGCCGTGGCGGACGGCGCGCCGGATTAAGCGGCGCAAAACGTAACCGCGGCCTTCATTGGAAGGCAACAGGCCGTCACCGACCAAAAAAGTTGCCGCCCGAACATGGTCCGCCACTACTTTCAAGGAAACCGGGTGGGTATCGGTTTCACAAAGCTTCAAAGTTTCGTCCATCACCGGCTTGATTAAGTCGGTATCAAAATTAGTCGGGACAGATTGCAAAACCGCAGCCAGGCGCTCCAACCCCATGCCGGTATCAATATTTTTAGCGGGCAGCGGAGACAGGACTCCGTTTTCATCACGGTTAAATTCAACAAAAACCAGGTTCCACAGTTCCAAAAAACGGTCGCAATCACAGCCGGGCGCGCAGGTTGGTTTTTTACAGCCCACCTCCGCCCCCAAATCATAATAAATTTCACTGCAGGGCCCGCAGGGGCCGGTGGGCCCCGCCGCCCAAAAATTATTGTCTTCGCCCAGCCGGATTATTTTTTCCTGCGGCAAGCCCAGCGTGTCGCGCCAGATTGCATAGGCCTCCTGGTCCTGATGATAAACTGCAAAAGACAATCGCTCCAGCGGTAAATTAAAAACCTTGGTCAGCAATTCCAGCGCATAAACCATCGCTTCTTTCTTAAAATAACTGCCGAAGGAAAAATTGCCCAGCATTTCAAAAAAGGTCTGGTGGCGTGCGGTTTTACCCACATTTTCAATATCATTCATGCGGACGCATTTTTGCACGGTGGTAATTTTCCGGTACGTGGGCGCCTTCACGCCCAAAAAAATCGGTTTAAAAGGCAGCATCCCGGCTAAGGTCAATAAAACGGTGGGATCATCCGGAATCAACGAAGCGCTGGGCAGGCGCTGGTGGCCGTTTTGTTCAAAATACTTAAGAAATTTTTCGCGAATCTCTTTGCCTTTCACCTCAATCTTGCCTCCTGAACAAGGGTTGCCACTTGGGCTTGCAGTGCAGCAATGGTCAAGCTTGCATCCAAGCGCCGGATGCGGGACGGGTTTTGCTCCGCCAGTAAACAATACGCTCTATAAACCCGCGCATGAAAGTCCAACTGCTCCTTGTCAAACCCGGTGGTTTCTCCTCCCCGCTTTCCCACCCGTTTCAACCCCTCCGCCACCGGCAAATCCAAAAAGATCGTCAAATCCGGAACCAGGCCGCCGGAAGAGATAAAATTGATATAGTGCACCAGGTCTTCGGGTAGGCCGCGGCCGCCAATCTGGTAAGCGCTGGTTGAATCAAGATAACGGTCGCACAAGACAATTTTACCCGAGGAGAGCGCCGGTTGGATTATTGTTGCCACGTGCTCTGCCCGGTCTGCGGCAAATAAAAAAAGTTCGGCCTCCCGGCTGGCGGGACCACCGGCGGAAGGCCTGTCCGCCAAAAGGATCTCGCGCAACGTTTGCCCAAAAACAGTCCCGCCGGGCTCCCGGGTAGTCACCACCGCCAAACCCTGCGATTCCAGATATTTTGCCAGCAAGCCAATCTGGGTGCTTTTGCCGCAACCCTCACAACCCTCAAAAGTTATAAACATGATAAAGTCCTCAACCCAAATTCATGCAAAAAATTTACCGCGAAACCAGATTAAACCCAAAGGTCAACTCGCTGCGCATAACTCGGTAAGTAAAAATTATATCATAACAATGAAAACCCAGGGCAAAGATATAATCAATGTCATGGGGATTCCAACTGGGCAAATAATGGGAGGTGTTAATTCCAATCTGGTTAATCCCCGCCTTAAACAACCATTTGGTATCAAACGTATCCTGCGGAATTAAGTTATAATTTTCAAAATTCAGCGGGCTGACTCCTATATTATAAAGATAATGATTGTGGGCCAGGACAAAGCCAAAATTGTCGTTAACCGATTGTCGATAAGCCAGGTTAGTGGTAGCTTGTATCCATCTCTCCCCGTCGCCGTACCACCGGTGATCAAATTTAATCGCCGGCGTCAAAAATGCCTGATTGGGCAAGGGAATATCATAATAGGTACCCAGCGCCCCGCTGGCAAAGCCAAAATCGCATCCCGAGGCCAGCTCGGCCACGCCCCCACCTTCCACTTTAATATCCCATTTTAAATTTTTAGAAAGCCAGGGGATTCGTTTTGAGGTCAGTGTGAGGCGCGGGTAATAAGAAACCCGCTGGTAATTGATCCGTTCGTTGTACGACAACTCCGCAGTCAAATCAAACGCCCGACCTTCAGGAATAAAGAAAACCCCGTAAAGGTCCTGGTCCGCGGCCGAAAGTTCCATTCCCAAAGCCGTATGGTGCGTCACTCCGCCGTAAAACTGGTTCACCCGGTTCCAAAATAGGCGTACGTTGCCGTCCTGGTTTTCATTCAGGTAATAATTACCGTCGATACCCACTCCGATCCCCTTGTTTTGGAAATAAGAAAAAGTCACGCGGTCGTTCCAGCTTTCGGTAGCATGCCAAGAAATCCGCTCGGAAACATAAGTACCGTCGTCCGCATTAGACCCAAAATCCGGCACCGGAGGCGCATTGCGCCTCTCCCTTTTTTCGGCGCTTAAATCATACACATAGGTTGGGACCGGAATGATCGGCCAGGATCCAAACCAGAAAAAACCCCAATTTGAAACTACCCATTTAACGTCCGGGTAAAAAATTATTTCGTTGGCAGTAACGTGGTAATGCGGCGGTTCCAAATCACAGGAGGTAAAGGTTGCGTCCTGCAACCTGACTTTATTTTTTGAAAAATCAACGCGGCGCCCGGCAATGCTTACCCCGTTATATTCAACCAGGACCGCATCGGCCTGCCCGTCCCCCTGTGCCACGTCAAACCTTAAATTTCTTCCCTCAATCGAAAGCAGGCCGCGGCGCAAAATAAAATTGGCCTCGGTCGACACCACTTTGTCTCTGGTCTGGTAAAACAGGTGCTCTGTTGAGATTGAGTAATCCTGATAATCGGCCTCAACGGAGCCAACCGCCTCCACCAGATGAATGGCTTTATCGTATGCCACCAGCTCCGCTTCAATACTCAGGTCGTTGGTAACCATACTTTCAACTGTAGCGGCCAAACCCATCGAGGAAAACCAGCAGCAGGATAGTAGCAACACAAAAACAAAAAGCGGCTGGCGCATTGCATTCACGCTCAACGGGCGCTGACCTCTTCGTAGCGGCTTTCTTTGTTGCAAAACTTTGCCACGTCCTTCCGAAAAACCAGCTCTACCGTTCCGACCGGACCGTTACGCTGTTTGGCAATGATGATTTCTGCAATATTACCCCGCTCGCTGGCCGGGTTATAATAATCATCGCGGTGGATAAACAGCACGACGTCCGCCGTCTGCTCAATTTCCCCTGACTCGCGCAAATCAGAAAGGCGGGGAATGCGGTCAGTCCGCTGCTCAATTGCGCGCGAAAGCTGGGAAACCGCAATCACCGGCACTTCCAACTCCCGCGCCAAGGTTTTTAACGACCGGGCAATCTCAGAAATTTCCTGCACGCGGTTTTCAATTTTGGAGCGGGCTCCCCGCATCAGCTGTAAATAATCCACAATCACCATCCCCAACCCCTTTTCCAGTTTCAAGCGGCGGGCCTTGGCCCGAATTTCGGTGGAGGAGCAGGAAGGAGAATCATCAATAAAAATCGGCGCTTCCGATAATTTTCCCAGCGTTTTGGTAAGCTTTTTCCAACCGGCATCCGGCAGGGTTGCCGTCCGCAATTTTTGGGCATCAATTTCAGCTTCAGAGCAAAGCATCCGCTGGGCCAGCTGGTCTTTTGACATTTCCAAACTAAAAATGGCCACCGGAATTTTATGTTTGAGCGCCGCGTTCAGTGCAATGTTTAAAGTTAAAGCGGTTTTGCCCACCGAGGGCCGAGCCGCCACAATGATCAGGTCCGCATTTTGGAACCCCGCCGTCAAACGGTCCAGGTCAGGATAACCGGTGGGTATCCCGGTAATCGGGTCGGCTTTGCCGTAAAGCTTATCGATTTTATCCAGGACCCTTTTCAGGACAGAATCAATCTTAAAAAAACCTTCCCGCACGCGCTTCAGCGCGATATCAAAAACACTCTTTTCGGCCTGGTCCAAAACCAGGTCCACGTCTTCGGGTGAATCAAATGCGGCCGCCACAATATTTGATCCCGCTTCAATCAACTTACGTAAAATGAATTTTTCTTCTACGATTTTGGCGTGGTAATCAACGTTGGCAGCGGTGGGCACCGAGTTTAATAAGTCGGCCACGTAAACCGAGCCCCCCACCGCATCCAATTTCTGGGTCTTGCGCAAATGTTCAGTCACGGTTACCAGGTCGATCGGCTCGCCTTTGTCAAAAAGCTCCAACATGGCTTCATAGATAAAACGGTGGGCATCGCGGTAAAAACTGTCCGGGCGCAGGCTTTCGACCACTTTGACAAAAGCGTTGCGGTCCATCAGCATGGAACCAATCACGGCCTGTTCGGCCTCTAAATTTTGCGGGGGGACGCGATCTGCGTTTGTCATTTCCAATTATCTCCCAAGGCCCGTAATTTTAACTTATTCGGAGGGCGGATTCAACCCAACCTCAAACCAGTGCCGGGACCTTTTCCTTATCGCCTTGAAAGGTTAAAAATAAATCATAATCCTGCAGGATTTGCTTCACGTAATCAATGGTGATCAACGACATCTGGTTTAATGCGATGGCGGGTTCGGCCCTCTCCAGTACCACATTAAAATACTGCATGATTGACCGGGGCTTGAGCTCGGCATTTTTTTCTATCAAAAGCAAGATAAACCGCACCGCGTCTTCGGTAAACGGAAAATAAGTGGCCGGCAGATTATAAATGTCCGGCCGAAAGGCAAACATCAAGTCCGCCACAAAAGCAAAAGCATCCTGGCGGCTCATTTGCGGCACCCGGATAATTTTTGAAATGCCGATGCGATCAATGATTTCACGCGACAATAATCCAATCATATCCTGCTTTTCATGAACCGAAAAAGAAAGGAACAAACTCAAAGCATTGGGGCAGGCGTTAAAAGTAGAATGCAGGCCGGTATTCACATCTTCCCAAATGGGATTTTTTTCTACCCCGATGCGCTGAAACTCATCAATCATCCACAAAACCCGGCTGTATTTGCCGCTTTTTTCAAGCAATCGCAAAATCAGCGCCATGGCGCGTACCGCATCATCACAGGTTTCAATGCGCGTGTCCAAATTGTAGCGCCGCAGAGTTTGCGTATAAATTTTATCGCCGCGCATCCACCGCCAGGCAATGTCTTTTTCCTGAAGATCCCCGGTAGAGATCAGGTCTACTGCGGTCATGATTTCGGGAAAGTCGGAAAAATCGGCAAGCGTTACGGGCACCTCGGCAATAACTTCTTTAAAAAGCTCAAAGCCGATCCCGTTGATAAAATAGCGGTAAACATCAAAAAATGACTTCACTGACTTGGGAAATTCAGTATAAATCGGGATAATGGTTTGGTATTTGGTGCGGCAAAGATATTGCATATGCCGTAAAGTATGGGATTTACCGGCGCCAAACCAGGCCCATAACAAATTGATGGTTGATTGCTTGCGCCGCGAAAAACCCTGGAGCAGGTTATGGATATCGGCCAGCACTTCTTTGCGGTCGGCCCAGATTTCCACAAAACGCTCGTCCGGCACCACCTGGAAAGGCCAATCCTTAAATTGGAGATGGGGGAAATTGTTCATGCCCTTATCTTAACAAATCCTTTAAGTATCTTCCAGTATAAGAATTTTTATGGGCAGCTATTTGTTCCGGCGTCCCCTCCACCACCACGTAACCGCCTTTATCCCCTCCCCCCGGCCCCAAATCAATAATATGGTCCGCAGTTTTCATGACATCCAAATTATGTTCAATCACAATTACAGAATTACCGGTATCCACCAGCCGGTTTAAAACGTTAAGTAATTTCTTAACGTCGTCAAAATGCAACCCAGTGGTGGGCTCATCTAAAAGATACAATGTCTTGCCGGTGGCGCGCGCGGCCAACTCCGTGGCCAACTTTACCCGCTGGGCTTCTCCGCCGGATAAAGTAGTGGCTGATTGCCCAAGTTTAATGTAAGAGAGACCTACGTCCAGCAGGGTCTGTAATTTGCGCTTGATTTGCGGGATATTTTCAAAAAGCAAGAGCGCTTCTTCAACCGTCATATCCAGGACATCATATATATTTTTGCCTTTATAGTGCACTTCCAGCGTTTCACGGTTATAACGATGCCCCTTACAAACATCACACGGCACGTATACATCCGGCAAAAAGTGCATTTCAATTTTCACATAACCGTCACCACCACAGGCCTCACAGCGGCCGCCCTTAACGTTGAATGAAAATCGGCCCAATTGGTAACCGCGCGCCTGGGCCTCCGGCGTTATGGAAAAAATATTTCGGATATGGTCAAACACGCCGGTATAGGTGGCGGGGTTGGACCGCGGGGTGCGGCCAATGGGCGATTGATCAATAATAATAATTTTATCAATATTATCAATCCCCTTAATTTCGCGGTGTTCGCCGGCTTTATCGATGGAACGATAAAAGTGCTTGGCCAAGGCAGTATATAAGACATCATTCACCAAAGAACTTTTACCGGACCCGGAAACCCCGGTAACGCAGGTAAAAACACCCAGTGGGAAATTAACCGTAATATTCTTCAGGTTATTGTGTTTGGCGCCAACGACGGTGAGTGACTTACCATTTGGTTTGCGCCGGGAAGTTGGCGTTGGAATTTCCAATTTACCGGAAAGATATTTACCGGTAATTGACTCCGGGCAATTTAAAATTTTATTGAGTGTGCCCGCTGCTACAATATGGCCCCCGTGCACCCCCGGCCCCGGCCCAATATCCACCACAAAATCCGCGGAGCGGATGGTCTCTGCATCGTGCTCAACCACAATTACGGTATTGCCCAACGCTTTGAGATTCATCAAACTGGCAATCAATTTTTGGTTATCGCGCTGGTGCAGGCCAATGGACGGCTCATCTAGAATATAAAGTACGCCGGTCAAGCCCGACCCGATTTGAGTTGCCAGACGGGTACGCTGGGCTTCTCCGCCGGAAAGAGTGGACGTTTGGCGCTCAATCGTGATGTAACCCAAGCCAACATCCACCAAAAATTTCAAGCGGGCTTTTAATTCTTTGATTACCTGCCTCGCAATCAACGTCTCACGCTCGGTGAGTTTTAAACCCTGCAAAAAATGGTACATTTTTTCAGCAGAATAACTGGTAACATCGGCAATTGATTTTTTATCAATCGTCACCGCCAAACTTTCGGGTTTTAACCGCTTACCTTTGCAAACCTGGCACGGGGTTTCACTCATGTAACGGTACAAGGCATAGCGCACGTGGTCGGATTTGGTTTCAAAATAGCGGCGCTTTAGATTATTGATCACGCCTTCAAATGTGCCCTCGTGCTCCCAATAACCCCGCGTCATCACATATTTAAAATTCATGCGCTCATCGCCGGCGCCGCGCAAAATCACATTCAACTGTTTTTGGGTCAGGTTTTTTACCGGCGTATCCATATTAAAACCATATTTCCTGCCCACCGCCTCCAGTTTGATCAAATAGAAAGTATCCGCCGCACCCCACGGCACAATCGCCTGCTGGCGGAGCGTCAAATTTTTATCGGGAATCACCAGGTCGGGATCAAATTCAAGCTTACTGCCTAATCCCGTACATTCGGGACAGGCGCCGTACGGCCCGTTAAACGAAAAAATCCGGGGAGTAATTTCGTCCAAGCTGATGCCACAGTCGGGGCAGGCAAATTTTTCACTGTAAATTTCATCCGGATGCTTGCGTGATACTTCTTCCCCGCGCGCAATTTTTACGATG
>JBAZQH010000035.1:0-15268 GCA_041645285.1 Candidatus Margulisiibacteriota bacterium
AAATTTCCCCAAAGATGGTCCTGGTAACTTCAACCGGGTCAATCGGTAAACCACTGAAAATGGATAAAATTGTGCCCGGGATAACAAACCTGGCGCAGGAAATATCGCGTCAAGGGGGTGGGGACGCGGCGGATGCAATTTTAACTACGGACACTTTCCGCAAAGAAATCGCTTATTTAGTGGATGGATATAAAATTGCCGGCATCGCCAAGGGGAGCGGTATGCTCCATCCCGACATGGCCACCATGCACGCCTTTATCACAACCGATGCAAAAGTTCCCCAAGCGCTACTGCAAAAAATGCTGAAAGCAGCGGTAGACGATTCATTTAATATGGTCACGGTTGACCGCGAAACCTCCACCAACGATTGCGTGTTTGTTTTAGCCAACGGATTATCCGGCGTTGAAATTAAACCCGGTACCCCGGCGGCAAAAACTTTTGAAAATGCCCTGCGCGCGGTCTGCAAGTTTTTGGCGATGGAAATTGCCCGTGACGGTGAAGGAGCCACCAAGCTTTTGGAAATCAGGGTTACCGGAGCAAGAGACACGAATTCCGCCCGTACGATTGCGCGCACCATTTGCGGCTCTGACCTGGTGAAAGCAGCGTTTTTTGGCGGCGACCCCAATTTTGGCCGGATTGCGTCTGCTGCCGGAAAATGCGGAGTGAATTTTGACCCCAATAAAGTGGAGCTTAAGATCCAGGGAGTGCCTTTGATGAAAAACGGTTGCGGGTTGCCGCAAAATATGGACAAAGCCGCGCCCAAATTAAAGGCCAAAAAAATTGTGGTTGAAATGGATTTTGGTGAAGGTAAGGGTGAGGCGGTGGCGTGGGGGTGCGATTTGTCGTACGATTACGTTAAGATCAACGCAAAATATCATACTTAGGTGAAAAAATGCTCCAACAATACGCACATTTAATCAGGCGCGCAGGGATAGTGATGGAAGCCCTGCCGTACTTAAAAAAATTCAACGACAAGATTATTGTGGTTAAATATGGCGGGGCGGCGATGCATAATTCCACTCTGAAAGAGCAGGTTATCCAGGATATTGTCTTGTTGAAATACGCGGGGATGCATCCGGTGGTGGTGCACGGAGGCGGACCCGAAATTAATGCGGCACTAAAGCGCAAAAAAATTGAGTCAAAATTTGTGCGCGGACACCGTGTTACCGATAAAGCCACCATGGAAGTGGTGGAAAAGGTTTTGGGCGGCAAGGTTAATGCCGAAATTTGCCGGATGCTGCGCCGCGAAGGCGGCAAGCCCAAATCGTACTACGGCAAAAAAGGCAAAGTAATTAAGGCCAAAAAACTTTGGCTCAAGGACGAGAGAGGCAAATACCATGATTTAGGTTTTACCGGCAAGGTGTCCGGCATAAAATACCGCTACCTTTACAAGATGATAAAAAAGGGATATATCCCGGTCCTGTCGTCAATTGGGGTGGGGCGAAAAGGCCAGGTTTATAATATCAATGCCGATTTTGCCGCCGCCAAAATTGCCGGTTACTTAAAAGCCGAAAAACTGATTTTAATGACTGACGTGCCAGGTATTTTGGATAAGGACGGCAAGCTGGTATCAAAAGTTGATGCGCATAAAATCCGGAATTTAATTGCTCACCAAACCATCTCCGGCGGGATGATTCCGAAAGCGCAGTGCGGCTTGATCGCCCTGAAGCACGGCGCCCACAATGTCCACATCATCAATGGTAAAGTTCCGCACGCCCTCCTCCTGGAAATTTTTACTGACCACGGCATTGGGACGATGTTTGTAAAGTAAAGAGCGATTTCCCCGCAAGTTTTGACCCCCTCAACCCGATAAAGTGTTAGGGGGCGAAGTATGTCCGGAATAGACCCAATTAGCGCAAGTAGGCCTTTTGCGTTAACTAATATTGCGACTTCACTGCCATCGATGCCGCTGGTGCAAACGGAGCCGCCGCCGCAGGTAGTGCCGTCAGCCGTTTTCCAGCGCAAAAAAATCAAGCGCGAATACGGGATTGATGTTTTGGATTCCGACGTCAAGTTTTCGGTAGATGATGTGGACGTGATTGGGCAAACCCTGGAAGAAATCAAAAAAAAGAAAAAACAGCATCTGATTGGCGTCAAAAAAATCATCAAGAATCAAAAACACCGCTTGACCATTAAAAAGGCGCTGATGGTTTCGGCGGGCGGGGCTTACGACGCTGACAACAAGACCGTCTATATTTTTGACAATGTGCCGCCGGAAGGTATCCCCGAGGTTTTGACCCACGAAATCGGCCACGCGGTTTCGCATTTTAATCTGGAGTTTGAAAAATTCATGCAGTTTGTAAAAGAATCGGGCTACAACATGCAGGAATTTCGCCGCTACTTTGTGCCCGGCAACCAGTTTTACCAGTTTGGCACCAAAAAGGTAAAAATCGCGCCCGACCAGTGGGGCGCCCTGCTGGATCGCTTTTCCATGAAAACCCTGGCCAAAAGCCAGGACATTTTTGGCGAAATTATCCTTGAGCTTTCGCGCCGCCCCAAGGCCCCCTGGGACGAAAACCCCCTCGAGTCGTTTGCCTGGGCTTACGAATGGTACTTGAACCAAAATGATAAGTTTCGCCACATGGCCGAAGTAGCCGCCGAGCGCGGCGATCCCTCGTATTTAGGCCGCTTTGAGTTTATGGACGACGAGATATTTGCGGAAGATGAAGCGGCTTAGCGCTTGCCACCTAATTAAGGTTGCGAGGTATCACTTGTTTTAGAGATAACGGGCGTGCTAAAATCCAAAACGGAAAGCGTTTAAAACAAAAACAGGAGGAATTGTTATGCATGATAACCGTATTGAGATAAACCCAAGGATATTGATGGGGAAGCCGGTGATCAGGGGCACCAGGATACCGGTTTATTTGATTCTAGATTTGTTATCGGAAGGACGGACAATGGAAGATATCCTGATTGCTTATCCCGACTTAAAGCGTGAAGATTTGCTAGCTGCTTTGCAATTTGGCGGATCGTTGGCAAAGTATGATGAAGAAGCCATGATTGCGTGAGAAATACATGAGTAGGTTTTTTGCCAACGAAAATATCTCCCCACATACAGTTGAGTTTATCAAAAGCCTTGGCTTTGATATTAAAAGCGTTCGAGAGGTTGGCTTAAAAGGGGCCACGGATGAGGAGATTATAGAGTTTGCCATCAAGGAAGGCCGCATCATCATTACTTTTGATATGGATTATGCCGTTGCTTATTATCGGGTGTTTGCGGCCAAGGTCGGGATAATTGTAATTAGATTACGGTCACAATGGCACGAAAATGTGAATCGTGAAATTGATCGGTTTTTGCGCGCACGGTTGTTTGAAAAAGAGGAATTAAAGACCGCATTGTTTATTCTACGTGAAGGACGCTACAAGGTTTACAAAACGTAACTGCTTGCGTGCTTGTTCACTAAATTACATTTGCAGCAAATATGCCCCCCCCCACGCATGAAAAGCCTTTTGCCCAATACTTACACAGAGTAGTGAAGCGAGGCCAATATACCCCTGGAGCGAGGGACCGACTGTTTGAGTGATCTTTCCCCGAAAAAACGGACACTCAATCATGCCGCCATGGAGAACTTTTGTTCATAATTCCAGGGTGACAGATAATTAAGCGTTGAATGCCTCCTTTCCCGATTATAGAACGTTTCTACATAATCGAAAATACTATTTTTTGCTTGAGACCGCGACTGATACTTCTCAAAGAAAACCCATTCAGTTTTCATTGTATGAAAAAAACTTTCCATCACTGCGTTATCGTAACAATCCCCAGTGCTGCCCATGCTCTGTTTAAACCCGTGCTTTAACAGCAGCATGCGGTAATCATAGCTCGCGTATTGAGACCCCTTGTCAGAATGCGCGATCAGCCCTTTCTCCGGCTTTCTTGACAAGATAGCCATATTTAACGCATCAATAACCAGGTCTGAGTTGATTTTCATACTCATCGCCCAGCCGACTACCATTCTAGAAAACAGGTCAAGAACTACCGCGAGATACAGCCAGCCTTCCATCGTCCAGATGTAGGTGATGTCCGTTACATAAATCCTATCGGGTGCGCTAGCCGTGAATTCTCGCCCAACCAAATCAGAAGCAATCGGTTGCTTGTGCTGGGAATCGGTCGTTCGCTTGAATTTCTTTTTGGTTTTGGCCTTGATGCCGTTATCCTTCATAATTCTAGCCACTCGATTCTTGCCACACTGGACGCCCCGGTCGCGAAGTTCTCTCGTTAGCCGAGGCGACCCATATACCTCCTTTTTTGGTTGTTCTTCACGAACAGCTTTTATTGCTTCAAGTATCACTTCATTTTCCTTCTTCCTTTCACTTTTGGGCTTTTTCAACCAACCATAGAAACCGCTCCTGGAAACCTTTAAAACAAAGCACATCTTCTCAACTGAATGTTCGGAGCGGAACTCAGTTACAAAGACATATTTATCTTCGGTTTTTTCGAGAAGACGGCTATTGCTTTTTTTAGGATATCACGCTCCTCCGTGACATCCGTTAGCTCTTTCTTCAGTAACCGGTTTTCTTCTTCTGGAGACATTTTAAGTCCGCTGGCCACAAGACCTTCGTGTTCCCCCTTGCCGTATTTCTTCATCCATCCTTTTAATGTCCAAAACTGTATCCCTAATTCCTCGGCGACTTGTTTGATTGTTTTTCCGCTTTGAATTACTAACCGAACAGCTTCTGTTTTAAACTCAAGACTGTAATATTTTGCCATATATAACCTCCCTGTTAATATTACTACATGGAGTGTCCACAAAATCGGGGAAGATCACTCACACCCGGGAGAGCTCCATCGGGTCTTGCGTCTTGCTTACCCATTATTATATACTTATAAAGACACAAAACCATCGGCCTTCCTGCAAGAGGTCGTCGGTTATTCTCCACTGACTATTAAATAGTACTCCGTTACTAGGCCCCGAGCGGGAGTAGCTCAGTGGTAGAGCTCCTGCCTTCCAAGCAGGAGGTCGCGGGTCCGAATCCCGTCTCCCGCTCGGGGCCATATAAAATGGAAAAAGAATTGCTATAATCATCCCATGCCAAACCACGAATTTAAAACTTACTGCACCGGCGACCCGTTAATCGATAACGAGATCAAACTGCTGTGCAAAAAATACAGCCATACCCAAACCGAAGAATATTTTCGCCAGTTATTTACTACCGTGGTTCGGCTCTATCTGGATAAAGCCGAAGAAGTTGACCTGCATTTAATCAACGTGGCGCTGAAAGAACTGCGGCATGCCCTTAAGGTATTTACTCCCTACCGGGACAAGCGCAAAGTAGTAGTTTTCGGATCACACCGCACCCCCACCGATAGTCATGACTACCAATTAGCCGAGGATTTTTCACGAGAAATGGCCGACCGGGGTTACATGGTTATCACGGGCGGCGGCGGCGGCATCATGGAAGCCGGCAACAAGGGCGCCGGGGATAAAAGCTTTGCCGCCAAAATCCGGATTTCTGCCGAACAAACTAACCAGTATGCACCCAAAGGTGAGCGCCTGATTAATTTCAATTATTTTTTCAACCGCAAACTTATTTTCATCAAAGAATCCGACGCTACCGTGCTTTGCCCCGGTGGTTTTGGCACGCACGACGAGGGCTTTGAGGTGTTAACCCTGCTCCAAACTGGGCGTTGTTTCCCCCGCCCCATTGTCATGCTGGAAAGCAAAAACGGCTACTGGGAGGCCTGGCTAAAATTTGTAAAAGACAAACTGGTCCGCGGCGACTTCATCCGCCCCATCGACCTTAAATTGTTTAAAATTGTCAAAACCGCCAAAGCCGCCGTTAACGAAATTGTTAACTTTTACTCCGTTTACCATTCAATCCGCTACAGCAAGGATTTAACTGTGATCCGGCTGGAACGTCAACTAACCAAAGCTGATTACCAACTGCTGAACAAAAAATTCAAGGACCTGCTAGCTAAAGGCGAAATTGAACCCTCCGACGCCCTGCCCGTAGAAAAGAAAAACGACGAATTTCCCCACCTCCCCCGCCTAAAAATGTACTTCAACCGCCAAAATTACGTGCGCTTGCTGGAGCTGATCCGGCAGATTAATTCACTCTGAATTGATTTGCCAATTTTCATCCGCTATAATTCCCACAACTCTGTCCCCGTAGCTCAGTTGGATAGAGCAACAGATTTCTAATCTGTAGGCCGCAGGTTCGATTCCTGTCGGGGACGGTTTTTTCGCGCGCCATTAGCTCAATTGGCAGAGCAGGACACTCTTAATGTCAAGGTTGAAGGTTCGATTCCTTCATGGCGCAAATCTGCAAAATCACACAAGTTTTTCCCGCCAAAACCCGATATATAAGTATTATGGCAGGATTATCGCCAGTCCCAAGCAGTGCGGTTGCAGGTGCAGCCGCGCTTTTATCAATTCGCAGTGATCGGCCGTCGCAAGTATCTTCGGGGGCAGCCTGTGTTGATCCAACCTGCGCAAAGTTTCCCATCAATACCCTGCAACCTTACGAAATCCGGCATTTACTATTAGATCCTGATACCGTCATCGAAAGGGCCTATGCTTTATATGATCAGGGAGATGATGCTGCCGCCGATGCGTTCCTGGACTGGGCAATCATAGAATTAACCGCAATCATAAATAAAAACCCGCATAGTCTTGCCGCATTATCCTCGTTAGCTGCCATTTGTGACACATTCGACAGAACCATAGATTTGAATCAAGCCGTTAACAATATTCTAGAAATTGATTTTACCCAAATTAATCTGGAACCCGAACAGGCACCAAAACTTATGCGCTTAGCAAGTATTTTACGCGATTATAATATGTTAGCCGGGGCAACCGAAAAGCGGATCGATATTTACCGTGCCATACTATTAGATATTCCCCAAATTCCTAGTGAAGACCAATTATCCGCGCGGCTAGCCCTGTACAGTATCTATTGGAATACCGGGGAAATTGAATTGGCTCGCCAAGAATACGATACTTTACTCGAAGAATTAAACGCTTGCCCACCCGCCACCCAAGCCGAATACCAATTTTACCTGGCAATGCAAATCGATGATTTCAAAGGTGCAGTTGAAGCATTACAAAACTATAAAGATGCACCCGATGCTGACCCGGAAATTTTAGCTTCTCTGCAAGCTGATTTTGATGTTTTAATCAAGAGTCTTTCCGCCTCGGATAACGCCGCCAACCGCATTGCCGATAGCCAAGCCAAACTAGAAGAAATTGACCTGGAATACGGCTCTTTCCAAGATCGCATCCAAGCCATTGACCTTGCCTTAGCAGTAGGCGACATTACCTTAGCCGAAGAGCAACTGCAAATTGCCAAAGAACTTCGTCCACATTCTTCAGAAATTACTCATGCACAAATCATGGTGCATTTTAACCAAGGGCAACTGGTTGAAGCCTGGCGCTTATTATCAGAAAATTTCATCCCCACCCGCCAAATGGCGGAAGACAACCAAATGTTGCTTTCAGCATTGTCTGCTGGCAGCGAAGAACTTTCTACCACTGAACAACAACAAATCAATCAACAATCTTATTCCTCAATTAGAACACTCCATCGCGTAGCCGATCAAAAAGCCGAAAATTTTCCCCAAAGCTTCTCTGGCTGGCAAGACAAAGCATTTTATTGCCAGCAAATGGCCGCAATCAGATTTTCCGAAAACAATCCATTGGGGAAAGCATTATTTTTTGATTCAGCCATAGACTCAATCCAAAAAGCAATTGAAATTCTACGCTCTCTTCCCAAACATCTGGTTGAGCCCGCTTTAATCAACTTACAAAGGCAGGAAATTCGTTTGCGGCTTTTCCTGGAAAAATGCAAAATTGACGACAAACCGGTTACCTTGGTTGATTTTACCCCAAGCACTAGGATTCCCAATACATCAAGCCATTCATTTTCCGCCGGCCCAGAAATGGCCGCACTGCTTTCCGAAAAATCCAGCAGGTATTTCATGAATGATCCCAAAAAAATGCGCGCAGCAATCGTTGTTGCTGGCGCAAAATCACCGCGTTTTGCCCAAACTATTCACTCGGCGGATGACCTGGCAAACCTGTCCCTACAAGATGCGCTCCTGCTTGCCGCAACCGTTACCGAGCGCAGTATCCACTACGACGTCTATTCGACCGAACTGGCGGACCAGCAATTTTTGCCTATCGAAGAAAAATTTACCAACGGTTATTTTGAAACCGGGGTATGCCGCAATTACGCAGATTTATTTGCGGCAATTTTTGATAGCATAAAAGAGGTAAACCCCAATTCAGGCAATGCTTATGTGGATTACAGTACCAATTCTGGGCATGCCTGGAATACAATTTTTGTCGTCGAAGAAAATCAAATTACCGGCTACGTTATTGACCCGTCGCTTGATGATCTCGACGGAAAAGTCGGCAACAACCTCGGTGGATTACACAACTTCTACCGGTAATTCACAAACTGCAGCGCTACCGGATAATCCGTGGCCCTGATTTTTTGCATGATGGCTTGCAAATCATCTATCTTTTTGGCAAAAACTCGCATTTCTTCGCCTTGAATCTGGCTCCGCACTTTCAGCCCAGAATTTTTCACTAAAAGGTTGATTTGTTTGGCAATATCCTGCGGGATACCTTTTTTAATAGTAATTTCTTGCTTTTTGTGGCCGCCCAAAGCATCTTCCATTTTTTCATATTGGATAAATTTAAGAGGAATTTTACGCTTAAACAGTTTGTCTTCAAAAATCTTGATGACGTTTTGCAGCTTAAATTCATCTTCGGATACAACCGTTATTTTTTCGCCCGTCGTTTCAATTTTGCTAATACTGCCTTTAAAATCAAAACGCGTAGTAATTTCTTTCATCGCCATCTGCAGGGCGTTATCAATTTCCTGCATATCCGGTTTGCTGACAACATCAAAAGTATGTTCATCCGATGCCATATTAAACCTTTCCCTTCACCAAAATTTAAGTTTCCTTAATCCCTTAATAACCATGCTATCATTTTTCTTCTGCTCAACTTTATTCTGCAATATTATTAGTAATTTTTCAAACTCACGATCCAAAAACGCCGATTCGGCCCCCACAATGATCCAGCGATCATCTCTCCACACTGCAAACAATTTTGCCCCTTCCCTCATAAATGTCCCGATAACCTTGGCCCGGCCACCGGACTGCCTAACTTTATTTAGGGTGACACTCTTTAGGTAGTAACTGCGTGTACCCGCCGAGGATTTTTTATATTCTTCTATAATATAATTGGCCGCCAACCTCGCCAGCGGTGCATTGCCCAAGCTTACCGCCTTGCCCGCAATACTCAAGGCCAAACCCTTGTTTTGCTGCAGCTGGCCGCTGAGCTTTTTAATTTTACTTTGCACAATTGTTTCTAGCGCAATGTGCGAGCTTAAGGTTGGCAGGTCTTTGGCCGCCACCGCCCGGCGCAGCTGCTGCAAAGTTATACTAAAATCAGCCGGTTGTTTGGCAAAAGATGGCGCAGCCAAAGAGGACGCGGTAAATAGAAAAGAAAATAACAACCAACCTACCGTTATAACCAATAAAAAAATATTTTTAAACATGCCAAATCATCATTTTGCAATTATTCTAATATAACCTTACCATTATCCTTTTTGGGCACACCCGCAATTTCCCCGATCGCATACGCTCTTGCTTGATTCGATTTTAAAATTTTCAGTGACCTTTCCACATCTTTTTGCGCCACTACCACCACCATCCCAATCCCCATATTAAAAGTACGGTACATCTCGGCTTCGGCAATGTCGCCAACGGTTTTAATTACTTTGAAAATCGGCAAGATCGGCCAACTGCCTTTTTCTATTCGCGCACTCATGCTTGCCGCCGCGCCTCCCTTGCCGCCGCCCGGAAAAATCCTGGCCACATTTTCAGGAAAACCGCCCCCCGTAATATGTGCCATACCTTTTATATCTAGGGCCTGCGCCAGCTTCAAAATTGTTTTAGCGTAAATTTTTGTAGGAGTAAGTAACGCTTCGCCAACCGTTTGGCCAAGCTCCGCAACCCGCTGTCCAATTTTATATTTCCCAACATCAAAGAAAACCTTACGCGCCAAGCTGTAAGCATTGCTGTGCAGGCCAGAAGATGCAATGCCGACAATGACATCTCCTTTTTTTATTTTCGAGCCGTCAATAAAATTCTTTTTCTCAACTGCACCTACCGCAAACCCCGCCAAATCGTATTCGCCGTCTGGATAAAACCCCGGCATCTCCGCCGTTTCCCCGCCAATCAAAGCACAGCCCGCCTGTCTACACCCTTCAGCAATGCCTTTTAAAATTTGCGCAGTGATTCGCGGTTTGATTTTGCCGGTACCAATATAATCTAAGAAGAAAAGCGGCTTGGCCCCGCAGGTAACTACATCATCCACATTCATCGCCACCAGGTCAATCCCTACGGTATCGTGCTTATCCAGCATAAAAGCTATTTTCAGCTTGGTCCCCACCCCATCGGCCCCCGAAACCAAAAGCGGCTGTTTATAACCCCTTAAATCATACGCCGCCCCAAACCCGCCGATGCCGCCCAAAACATTTTTATCAAATGTTTTCAGCGCCAGGGCTTTGGCCTGTTTGACAACTTCGTAGCCGGCTTCGATGTCTACGCCGGATTGTTTATAAGTTAACTTTGGCATTTAGTACCCTTTCAGAAACAAATATTTATAGGATAATGGCGTGGAGCAAACCGTCGCGGAGGCCGCGCGGGCATGGTGCCCCGATTTATCGGGGCGAGCGCGGCCGAGCGCCGAGCACCCAAAGCCACGCTGGGGCTTTGGAGTGCGTGTTTGCGAACGCCATTATCCATAAATTATCTCGCTGATTCACTCGTCGCCGTCCCATAATACACATCGCCGCCGCGCAACACTACAAAGAAGCGGCATTCGGAATTGGTGCAAGCCCAGGCCTTGTACCGGATTGCAACCGAATTATTGCTAAAATCCGAAAGAGGAATTAACTCCCCCCCGCATTTTTTGCATTTCGGGTATCCCCCACAATTTTCTGTCATCTTTCCTCACCTCCTTTACACATCAAACAATAGCTTTAAGCTTTCCATTTTTTCCGGAATTTTAACCGGATAGTTGCCATTAAAGCAAGCCATACACAAATTATCTTCAGGTAAAGCCACCGATTTTACCAAACTGCCAATGCTTAAATAACCCAAAGAATCTACCCCCAGATATTTACGGATACCTTCAACACTCAAGTTGGCGGCAATCAATTCGGCGCGGGATGGGGTATCGATGCCGTAAAAACACGAAGCAATTACCGGCGGAGAAGGAATTCGGAAATGGATTTCGCGCGCGCCGGCTTCCCGCAAAATTTTTACAATCTGGCGCGCCGTGGTGCCGCGCACAATTGAATCATCCAAAACCACAATCTTTTTTCCCCGCACCGCCCCCTGGATGGGATTAAGTTTTATTTTGACTCCCAAATCTCGGATTTCTTGACTGGGTTGGATAAAAGTCCGGCCAACATAACGGTTTTTGATTAACCCCTCACCAAACGGGATTTTGGACTCAACCGCAAACCCGATGGCCGCCGGCACCCCTGACTCTGGCACCGGAATCACCATATCGGCTTCCACTGGATGTTCCTTGGCCAAATATTTACCCATAGAAAAACGCGTCCCGTAAACACTGCGTCCGTGTAAAATACTGTCCGGACGGGCAAAATAAATATATTCAAAAACGCACAGGGCTTCGGGCTGGTCCATCACCCAGGTTTTTGAGCGCAAGCCGTCCCGATCCACCACCACCAGCTCCCCGTTAGAAACATCGCGCAAATGCTGGGCGCCCACAATATCCAAAGCACAGGTTTCAGAAGCAAAAACATAAGCGCTTTTCATCTTACCAATGCTTAACGGGCGCAGGCCGTTGGGATCACGCACCGCAATCAATTTATCTTTAGTCATCACCAAAAGCGCAAAAGCCCCGCGGCACGCTTTCAGGGTATCCACCAAGGCATCCTCAAAATGTTCCTTTTGGGAAGTGGCAATCATCGCCGCGATGACTTCCGAATCGGTGGAACCGGCAAAACTTATACCCCGGTCTTTTAACATCTGGCGCAACTCCCCCGAATTAACCAAGTTGCCGTTATGCACCAGGGCAATCACGCCAAATTTGGTATCCAGGACAATTGGCTGGGCGTTTTCAATAATAGTAGAACCCGTGGTTGAATAGCGGACGTGCCCGACCGCCAGCTTCCCGCCTAAACCCAAAAGCGTTTTTTCATCAAAAACCTGGTTTACCAACCCCATGCCTTTGTGAAAATGGATATCTTTTCCATCCGAAGCCGCAATCCCCGCCGATTCCTGCCCGCGGTGCTGGAGTGCAAAAAGCCCGTAATAGACATGTTTGGCCGGGCTATCTTCGGCAAAATTATAGATCCCAAAAACGCCGCAATGATCTTTCATACTTTATATTCGTCCGTCCAACAAGAAGTGCAAATTTGGTCCAGCGGTTTGCCAATGGATAACCCAATATCTTCCAACGTATTATAAGCCAGGCCATCCACTCCTATATATTCTCTGATTTGCTCAATTGTTTTCCCGTGGGCGGCCAGTTCTTTTTTGGTGCGCGTGGCCACACCATACATACATGGGGCTTTCAGCGGCGGGCAAGCTACCCGCGCGTGAATTTCCTTAACGCCATTTTTACGCAGTTTCACCACCAAATCGTTTTTCATTTGGGTACCGCGCACAATTGAATCATCACAAATTACCACGCTGCGGCCCTGGATTTTAGCCGGCACAGGGATCAACTTAATTTTTGCCTCGCGGTCGCGCTCGGCCTGCGTGGGTTGGGTATAACTGCGGCTGGCATAATCGTATTTAATAAAAACATTATCAAACGGGATTTTGGATTCTTGCGAGTAACCGATGGCGTGGCCGATGCCCGAATTTGGCACCGCGGCTACAATATCAACCTTAACCGGATAACGTTTTGCCAATGCGGCGCCCAAATTGCGCCGGGCAATGTCAACCGATAGGCCATCAATGGTGGAAGCCACGTTAGCGGTATAAACCCACTCGAATGCGCAAAATTGGGTAAACGGACTGGGAATAACTTTACGGGTGGTAATTTTTGACCCCTCAATCTCCAAAATTTCTCCCGGGGCCACATCCCGCAAAATAGAAAAACCCAAATTTACAAACGAACACGATTCCGAGGTTACCACCACCGCCCCATCCCTAACCCCCACAATCAGCGGCCGGAAAGCATGTTTATCGCGCGCGGCAAAAATTTTCCCTTTTGACAAAATTACCAAAGCATACGCCCCGCGGATTTTTTTGGCCATTTTTTCAATGCCGTCGACAAAATCGTCGCCCTGCGCAATTAGTTTGGCAATGACTTCTATGTCCGAATCGGAATAAAATGAATGGCCTTGTTTTTTAAGATCGTCTACCAGTTCTTTGGCATTGACCAGGTTGCCTTCAAAACAAATCGTGAATTCACCCATTTTAGAATCTAGTTTTAAGGGCTGGCGGTCTTTTAAGGCAGTGTGGCCAATCCCGGCCCGGCCTTCCATGCCGGCTAAATCCTTGGAAAAGGTCTCGCGCACCATTCCACGGTGGGTGCGAATTTTTAATCCGCCTTCGCCAAAAGTGGAAAGGCCGCAATATTGCTGACCGCGATGCTGCAGATAAAACGTCCCCAGAAACAAGTCCTCAATTATGCTATTATTTTCCGATGAAATCGCAAAAATCCCGCACATATTTTAATACCTCCGCCACTGCAATTAATTTTATTTCCCCGGTAGCTCTGGATTTGCACTCAACTTTACCTTCCTTCAACCCTTTTGGCCCCACAATAATTTTTAGCGGAAACCCAATCAAATCAATATCCTTTAGTTTCATGCCGATACGCGCCAAGCGATCATCCAATACAACTTCAATGCCGGCCGCTTGCAAATCATGGTAAATTTTTTCGGCCGCCGCACGCTGCTCTGCCTCTTCAAAATTTACCGGAATAATTGCAACCTGGTACGGCGCAATGGAAGCTGGCCAGATAATCCCATCGATATCGTGTTTTTGTTCGATCGCCGCCGCCGCGGTCCGCCCTATCCCAATTCCATAACAGCCCATAATAAACGTCCGGTCAACATTTTTCTCATCCGAAAACCGGGCCTGCATTTTTTCGCTGTATTTTTGGCCCAGCTTAAAAATGTGGCCGACTTCGATGCCGCGTTTAACCTGTAATTTGCCTTTTGCGCAGCGTGGGCATTGGTCGCTTTCTCCGGCAAAACGGATATCCGCCACCAAATCGGCCTTATAATCACGCCCGTAAACCACCCCAACAATATGGTAATCATTTTCGTTGGCGCCGGTAATGCCATCGTCAATCAACAAGACCGCGTGGTCGGCAACAATCTTTACTTTACTTAATTTTACCGGGCCGGCAAAACCCACCGTAGCGCCGGTTAAACTTACCACGTCTTTTTCCGCGGCTAATTTCAAATTTTCTACACCCAAAACCTTTTTTAGCTTTGCTTCATTTATTTCATGATCGCCGCGCACCAGCGCCGCCACTGGGCCTTTTTCGGTTTCATAAATCAAGGTTTTTATCATTTTTTGCGGCGTCATATTTAAAAAAGCGGAAACTTCTTCAATGGTTTTTTGGCCGGGGGTCTTAACTTTTTTAACCCCGTCGCCGCGCTCCCCCATTTTCCTCAGTTCACCAATTCCGCCAGCTTCGGGCACCACATATTTTCCAATTCCCGCCGCATCCCGGCTGGCACAATACGCACAGCTGTCACAAAAATAAATCGGCTCCTCGCCGCTCTCCGCAACCACCATAAATTCCTGCGAATAACCCCCGCCAATGGCCCCCGAATCGGCCTCCACCACTTTATATTCCAGCCCGATGCGGTCAAAAATGCGGCAGTAGGTTTGATACATATTTTGGTATTCTTTTTCCAAGCATTCTTCCGTGGCGTGGAAACTGTAAGCGTCTTTCATGCAAAATTCGCGGCCGCGCATCAGACCAAACCGGGGCCGCACTTCATCGCGGAATTTGGTCTGGATTTGGTATAAATTGACCGGCAGTTGATTGTATGAGCTGATGGTATTGCGGACTAAATCGGTGATAATTTCCTCGTGGGTTGGGCCTAAACAAAACTCGCGGTCGTGGCGATCTTTAATACGAAAAAGCTCTTTGCCATACAGATCCCAGCGGCCGGTCTCGCGCCAAAGCTCTGCCGGCAGCAAGGCGGGCATCAATACTTCCTGTGCGCCAGCTCGATCCATTTCTTCGCGCACAATTTGCTCTACTTTTTTGAAAACCCGAAAACCCATGGGTAAAAATGTATACACACC
>JBAZQH010000036.1:0-14997 GCA_041645285.1 Candidatus Margulisiibacteriota bacterium
AATGCGCCGGGGACATTAATTTCGTTTGTGCAAAGCAGCGGGGTGTATGTCCAACCCAAATTGCGCGCCGCCACTGCCGGAAATTCGGCGCTCAAGTCATGCGTGGTGGAAAAAATTGCGGCGGCAATGTCGCCCACCTTAATTTTGTTGGCGGCGACAACTTTTCTTAAAAGAATTTCGGTTGCAGCAACAATTTTTTTGTCGGAATTTTGGCCTACTGTAATAGCCCCCCGGATACCGCGCAGTGCCATATTAAAATCCAGCCACCCTTCTCTTGAAATATTATCTCAACATCAACCCGTAATCTCTTTAACAATCTTCTCTGCGGCGGCTAAACATTTCCGAGCTTCTCCCTGAGTTACCTGCTCCCCCGTAGGATAACGCAATTGCGGATACAAATTATCAAGAAATAAAACATCATCCAGAAGAGATTCTATTTTCCTGAACTGATTAATTTGCCGGAAAAGCTCTTTAAGATCATGAATAAATGGAAATTTTTTGCCGCTTTTCACCAGAAACCACTTAAATATTTTTTCAGCTGCTTGATGAGAATGGTAGGAAGAAATATGGTGGTTGTTTGTTTTCTCCAAAAGAACCTTTGCCGATTCTAAGTCATCTAATGCAAACTGCCGCCATTCGTCCCGAACAATTTCATCTTCATTTTTCATAAACCTTAATCCCCTTATGAAAAATTTCATATTGAACGCTTCCCCAAATATCCTGTCGTTTCCTAAAATCATCACCCTTTAACAACAGGATATCCATTGGGATACTAAAGCTAAAAGTGTGTTTTTTTATTTTTATTAACTCTGCGTTCTTATCTTCATAATTATTTTTAACAACACAAATGTCCAGATCACTATTTTCTTTTGGCTTTCCCGAAGCATAACTTCCAAATAAATAAACCGCGTCAGGAGCAACGGCTTCCTTAATTTTGTCCACAACTTGCTGTATTTCGGTTTTAGAATACATTTTTCCCCACCCTTTGGTCACATTCTGGTTATGTGTTTGTGTTATCTTAACATTTTTGCGGCGGGAGGTTCAACTCCCTGATAACCATTGGCAGCAGGCCACGCACTATTCAAAGCAAAGATTAACTACGGCGCAAAAAAGCTCCATAGCATTTATCTGTTTCCGCAAGCAAAGCATTAAAAAACAAATCCAATCCCACTCCCTTCCCCAATTCAATCTGCAACGAGGTTGCCGACAGCGCTAAATCCGCCGGAAAATCTTCCGGTGCCAAGTTGACATTGACCCCCACCCCCATCACCACGAACGCCGCCCCATTTTTATCTTGCGCACGCTCGGTTAAGATGCCGCAAACCTTTTTGCCGTTAATCAAAACATCGTTGGGCAGCTTAATTGTGGCGTCAAGGTTAAATTTATCTTTTAAGCTTTTCTGTAGGGCGCGCGCGCCAACCTGTGTTATGGCAGAAATTTCATCGGCATTTTTGCGCGGGCGCAATATCAATGAAAATGTCAAACTGCCGGGGGATTTTGCAAACCAATTTGCGCCCGGCTTGCCGCGACCGGCCGTTTGGTTTTTGGCATAAATTACCATCCCCTCCTCCGCCCCTTCTTTTCCCAGCTCCATGGCAGTTTGGTTGGTTGAGGAAAGTTGGTCGTAAGTAATTAATTTTTTGCCGATGATCATAGTGTTGTTATCCAATTAATATTATTTTGAGCACCCATTGCCCTGGAGCAAACCTTCATGAGGCCGAGCGGGCATGGAGTCCCGGCTTGCCGGGACGAGCGAGGCCGAAATGAGAGCCCAAAAATCTCGCCGGGATTTTTGGGCGTGTTTGCGAAGGGCAATGGGGAGAAAAATTGCTACATACGCTAACCACATATAATCTAAGTGCAAAACTAAAACTTATACGTCAATCCCAAAACTGCCATATCCGAGGTAGGGTTAGAGGCAGCATTGGGATTCTGGTAGATACGATAAGCCGCGTCCAAGGCCGCCGCCGGCGCAACCTTATAGGTTAGCCCGCCCTGCACGGTCAACGACGAATTGGTTTTACCGGGGCCATACCCAAAATCGGAAGATAATTTAAGATCGCCCACGCCCTTAAACAATAAGTCATCGTTGATGGCCTGGATTAATTTGCCGCCGATATCTACCACGCTGTTGACGTAAGCCCGGTTGAATACGTCATAGCCCGCCAGCGTAGGGTTAAAATTTGTGTTCAGATATTCTGAGCCGATTTTGACCGCAGAAATATCAATTAAGGTTCCCGTATTCCAAACGTCCGCTAAAATCAAGTTTGCCCCAACCATCAATTTGCTGGAAGTGTTACCGGCGGCGTTAAATTGCAATCCCGTTTTAACTTTGGGGAAAATATCCGCCATCGCCAGCAGTCCAATTTTGTTGTCCGTGTTCGTTCCCCCGGCAGTGCGTAAATAACTGTCCGCAATCCCGATTTTCACATTTTTAAGATAAGGCAGCCAGTTCCCCGCATTGTAATCCAACCCGGCCGCCACCCCCGTGGAATTAAAATAACCGCTGGTCGCAATGGAATCCGCCCAAACCTTGGCCATCAAATCTAATCCCAGCCACCGGGTATTAGCTGTCACTCCACTGTAGGGACGGATAAAATACTCGCCGGTTTCACAAGTCAGGATGCCGGTGCGATCAATATGCTCAATCGGACCCGGCCCCAAGGTTAGCAGCAAATCCAGCGGAGCATCGGTACCAATATTTTTGACGCGCATCCGGCCCTGTACATCCAGCAGTTGGGTAGCCAAATCCTGGGAGCCGCCGGCATAACCGGAATCCATCGTATCCAAATTTACCGCCACCGCATTTCCATCTCCAAAATCTTTGGCTACATCACTAATCAATCGATAACACATAACCGGCCCGCGGGATCCGTGCTCGGCAATGAGATTTCCCATTTTTCCCATTGCGCTTACCTCGGACACTACCTCCACGCCGCTGATACCGCCGGCAGACGGATTTTTCTTCAGCGCCGCCACATCCGCTTTTAAACCCTGGATATCCCCCTGGATTTCGGTCAGATCCACCGCTCCCAGCTTGTCACCCAGTTTTGCCAAAAAAACCGCCGCTTCATAACGCGAGATCGAGTGGTTGCCCCGGAAAGTACCGTCCGGATAGCCGGCGGTAACCCCCATATTCACCAAATCGTAAACGGACGAAGCCGCCCAGTGATCATTGGGGACGTCGGTAAATTTTATGTCTGCCAAGGCAGAACCGGCTAAGACAAAAACCAATAAAAATAAGCACAGCGTGACTTTACGCATTAAGCATCCTCTTTCCTTTAACATGATTATATATAACCTCTGTAATAATTGTCAATTGGCCAGGGCATCCAAAATCTTAAATTTAGAACCGGGAACTTACCTTTATCCCTACTACATCTGACTGCGCCGCTGCGGTAGTGCCCAATTGGTCAACGCCGCTGGGCACCAGAAAAACCCGGTAAAAACAATTCACTGCAATTGGTTGGATAAAAGCATACTCCAGCGCCAGCTCTTCGGTTAAATTGGTTCCGGGATATTCAACTCCAAATTGGTTGTCTGCCGTCAGCTGGGCATCCAGCTTCCCGTATATTTTCATGGCCGCATTAATTTTTTGCGTAACTTTTACTCCCACGTCCACCTGATTGTCTAAAATCATCCGATCAAAATAGTTTAAACCGGCCAACTCATAAGTTTCCAAAGTGCTGAGGCCGGTGCGGTAGCTGTTCCCTATTTTTGAATAGCTAAAATCAACCGTGGTCCCGGTATTGAAATAATCTTTAATTTTCCCGGAAATACCCAAGCCCAGGCCGTTACCAAAGCTACTGGCACCGGTATAGCCGACAAAAAGGCGGCCTTCCAGTTTTTTGGACAGCTGCAAAACTGAATCCAGTGTCCCGTATAAATGGTAATCCTCCGCCCGGCTGGAGTTGATGCCGGTAAAATAGTACCGGGCCGCGGCCGTCGTTTCTTTCCAAGAAAAAGCGGCCTGCAATTCACTGAAACCGATGCGGCCGGAGGTTTGAAAATCGTGGGCAATATAAGCCACTTCACTATCCACTGCCCCCAGCTTGCCCGCGGCGGAAAGTTTGGGGCGCGGACGGACATACACCTGGTTATTTTCTGAGGGGTCAATACCGGAATCGGTGTGCAAAATTGGCCCCGGCCCCACCGCCAAGGTATACAGGGTATCTCCCCACTGGTACTGCCCCTTAACATCAACCATTGTTGTGAAAATTTCCCGCGTGGCGGTTGAATTATAGCCCGCATCATTGGTATCAAAGTTTACAAAGAGCCGGGCATCTTCCCCGAAATTCTTTTTAAAAGCATACTTTATGCGATAAAACATGGACTCGGCTTTGGACCTCCCGGACAAAAAGGCGGGCGCAAACCTGAACCCAAGGTCCACAAAACCTTGCGCAAAGCTCCCCTGGGTTCGCTTGTATTCTTGAAAATCATCATTGGTCCGCGCCAATTCCCAGCGCAACTCCGCCAGTAATTTTTCATCTTCGGCGGAAAGGCCGGAGACAGCATCATGAAATTTTGAAAGGAAGGAAGCCATTTCATTGCGAGTAACCAGTTTATCTCCGCGAAATGTTCCATCGGGGAAACCCTGCGTTACACCCATTTGCACCACGCGGTAAACCGAGTCCGTGGCATAGTGGGTTGAACTTTTGGGTAAATCGCGGAATTCGGTAGCGGCAAAAACCGCAGATTGAAAAAACAGTAAACAAAAAATCCCAATGACCACCGGCAAGCCGGGGCAGGCAAAATCCCAAATCCCAACTCGGTAAGTCCTCACAACCATTTAATTATCTCTCTCCCAATATCCAGTGCCGCCGTGGGTTTGCGCACCCGCTGGATGTTGCGTTTCATCTTTTGAAATTCCGGCGAGTGCATTAATGATTCAATAATATTCACGACCTCGCTGGGGTCTTCCGAAACGCGGCCCAACCCCTCCCGCACCACAAACTCAACGTTACCCTCTTCCTGCCCCGGCAGCCACGAAGTTATAATCATCGGCAGGTTCATGGCCAGCGCTTCGGCAATACTGCCCGGCCCGGCCTTGGTAATTAACAAATCGGATTCGGACATCAACTCGGCAATTTTGTCGGTAAAACCAAATACCACCAGCGGATATTTTGCTTTCTCGGCTTCGGCCCGCAATTTTTCCTCCAACCGCTGGTTGCGCCCCGCCACCACAATTAATTGCACTTCCAAACCGGATTTTATGATTGCCCGGACAATTTTGAACAAGCCGCCGGCACCTTCTCCCCCACCCATCAACATTACGGTAAAATAATCCGGATCCAGCAGGTCATCAAAGCGCGCTTTGGCTTTCTCAAAATCACGCTTGGCAAACTTGGGGTCAATCGGCATCCCCAACACTTTGATGCTTTTGTCTTGCAGCCCGTAATGTTCACAATTTTTTGCAGCTTCTTCTGTGGCAACAAAATACCGGTCAACATCTTTTGCGATCCAGGCGCGGTGCAGTGTTACCGGGTCGGTGATTACCACCAGAAAAGGTGTTTTGCGGCGCAGTTCTTTCAGTGCGCGCGAGGTCAAATGGTTAACCATGGGGTGAACCGAAACAATTAAATCCGGGTTGCGCTCTTTAATTAATTTTTTGAGTTCTTTTAAGATAAACGGCCGGGACAGGCGCTCCAGCATCTCCAGCCGCTTGGGGTCATCCAACCAGTAATACAGGCGACCCCACATTTTGGGGGAATATTTTATGACCGGGCCGTAGAGCCGCGCAAAGATATTCAAGAAACCGCTGCATTCGGCAAAAACATCCACCATATCCTGGCGGTATTTATTGCGGGAAATTTCGTTGACGGCTTTGATAAGCGCAGTGGCCGCCGAGCGGTGGCCGCCTCCGGTATCGGAAAAGAGGTACAGGATTTTTTTGTTCACGCGGCTATTATACAATTCCCCCTTCACAAAACCAATAATTTAAACTAAAATCATTTTCAATGTTAAAAAAAGCGCTGGAATTGATAAAAATTGACACGGGAGAAGAAAAATACCTCAAAGACATTTCCGCAGAACAATTTTGCGGGTTTCCGCTCCTGCCAATTATTGAAGCCGAAGAAAACCTGCTAGCAAAAGAGATTGCCTCCGTCGCGTATTTTTCCATGGAATATGGCCTGGCACCCAGCATTTACCACACTTTTAAAAGCGTCAACCCAATCAAGCCCGAAAATCTTTTTTCAGAGCACGAAGTTTTTTCCAACATGAAAGACATGGATTATTACCATCTCCTGCCATTGAAAAAAATTTTGGACCTGCCAATTTACAGCGGGGGTTTGGGGGTTTTAGCCGGCGATTTGTTAAAATCGGCGGCGGACATAAAAAAATCACTGTGCGGCATCGGAATCTTGTGGAACAAGGGCTATTTTAAGCAAAAATTCTGGTTCAAGACCGGCGGCCAATCCCCCGAAGAATTGTCCTGGGACCCGCACTCTTATCCCGGGCTGGTCCCGCTGAAAAATAAAATCAGCATGACACTCTCCGGCGCCAAACTGCACCTGAAACTCTGGAAATATTATGTCTTTGCCTACGACTTGAAATCCGCGGTGCCGCTGATTTTGCTGGATTCAAATTTACCGGAAAACCCGGATTATTTAAGGAGCTTGACCGCGCAACTATACCGCAGTGACAACGGCTGGATCAAGCTGGCGCAACGGATGATTTTAGGCATTGGCGGAGTTTTAGCGCTGGAGGCAATGGGTTACGCAATTAACAAATACCACTTAAACGAAGGGCACGCCGCGTTTGCATTTATTGAAAAGGCGCTGAAAAATGATCCCGAAAATTTAAAGGCGCATTTTGCTTATACCTGCCACACCCCGGTGGAAGCCGGCCACGACCGGTTTAATTTGCAGGAGGTGGAGGCGGCGCTGGGGCCGGCGGGAACTGAACTAATAAAAAAATACGGCCGCGACCCCAAAGATTACTCTACCGCCAACCTGACCATGCTGGCCATGAATACCAGCCAGCAAATTAACGGGGTTGCCGAAAAACACGGCGAGATCACACGCTTGCAATTTCCCATGCATAAAGATCGGATCATCAGTATCACCAACGGCGTGCATACACATACCTGGATTTCCAATCCCATCCGCAATCTTTTAAAAAAATACAAGGATCAAATTGGCGACTGGGAAAATGACCCAACTCTGCTGGCAAACCTAATTCAATTGCGCGAAAACCCGGAATTTCGCCGGGAACTGTGGCACGCGCACCATGAAAACAAAAAACATCTGGCCGAATTTTTAAAATTCTGGTTTTTTGATGAACACACTTTTACTTTGAGCTGGGCGCGCCGGCTGGCTCCCTACAAGCGGCCGGGATTGCTGCTGCAAAATCCGGACCGTCTGCTGCGCCTGGCCAAAAAATACGGCGGCATACAAATTATCATTGCCGGCAAAGCCCACCCCGCCGATCTCCCCGCCTCCCTCCACATGGAAGAAATCCTGGGGAAAATCTCCGCGCTGGACGGAGAACGCAAACACCTGCGCATTTGTTTTCTGGAAAATTATGATACTTACATCGCAAAAATCCTGGTCAGCAGTGTGGATGTTTGGCTAAATAATCCCCTCCCCCCGTTTGAGGCCTCCGGCACCTCCGGCATGAAAGCCATCTTAAACGGCGTGGTGCAGTGCTCTACACTGGACGGCTGGGTGGTGGAAGCCGCCGATAAGAATATCGGTAAAATTTTTGGCTATGCCCCTCCCGCCGGAGAAATCGGCCACGAAACCAATTTACACTTAAAAGAGGACGCGGAAGCGCTTTACCAGGCGCTGGAAGAATTAATGCCCCAATATTATGACCTGGCTACCGGGCGGACAAAACCCGAAGAATCAAAATGGGTTGATATGATGATCAATTGTATTGCCGCCGCCGGGTTTTTCAATACACAAAGAATGGTCAACCAGTACAATCAGTTGATTTGGGAAAAGTAGGCTAGCGTCTTCTTCAGCCCTTCTTCTAATCCTACCTTCGGCTCCCAACCCAATTCGAGGCGGGCTTTATCAAAACTTAGGACACTGCGTTGCAACTCCCCCAGACGCGGGGGCTGATAAATTGCGTCTTTGGTAAACTTTGCCGCCTGCTTTAAAATTTTAAACAGCTCATTCACCGAGCCACCATAAGCCGTGCCAATATTAAAAGTATTATTTTCACCCTTGGTCAGCGCTAAAACATTGGCGCGCACTACGTCTTCCACAAATACGTAATCGCGCAGCTGCTCGCCGTCGCCATAAATAAACGGCGCGGCGTTTTCCAATATTTTCCCGCAAAAAATGGCCACCACCCCGGCTTCTCCATGCGGATCCTGCCGCGGACCGTAAACATTGCCGTAGCGCAAAATTGTGTATTTTATGCCGTAATTTTCGGCGTAAGCAAAAAGGTACATTTCTGCCGCGCGTTTATCAATAGCATAAGCCGAAACCGGGAAAAGCGGGTCGTCTTCGCGCGCGCAGTCTTTTACTTCACCGTACAGCGCCCCACCAGTGGAAGAAAAAATAATTTTGGGCAATTTCCCTTTTGCGCCGCCAATTGCCCGGCAGCAATTTAAAACATTTACCACGCCAATGATATTTATTTTTATGTCCAGCGCCGGGTCAGCAATTGATTTCCGAACATCAATTTGCGCCGCGTGGTGGTTAACTATGTCAGGCATTTCCGCCGCAAAAACCTTGGCCAATTCGGGTGAAGTAATATCCAATTGATAAAATTTGGCTTTGGGGTTAAGGTTGGATTTTTTCCCGGAAGACAAATCGTCCACCACCACCACCGCATGCCCGGCCTCCACATAAGCATCAACAATGTTGGAACCGATAAAACCCGCTCCGCCGGTAACGAGGATTTTCATTTTTTCTTCGCCAGGGCTTCCTTATAAAGCGACTCCACCTGCCCTGCAATGGTTTTCCATTCGTATTTTTGCTCCACCAGCCGGCGGCCGGCTTTCCCCATTTCAATGGCTTTTTGCGGATCGGAAAGCAAAGAAATCACCGCATTGGCAATGGCAGCGGGATCTTGTTTGGGAATAATCAAACCGGTCTTGCCCGGATCCATCACTGCATTGGGGCCGGGAATGTCAGTGCAAACCACGGCCGTACAATTTGCCATCGCTTCCAATTGCACAATGCCAAAAGCCTCTAACCGGTTGATAGAAGGAAACACGTAAACCAACGATTTGTAATATAACTCTACCAATTTATCAAAAGTTGCCGTTCCCAATATTTCGATTGAACTACGCACGCCCAACTGATCAATAATACCGTTAATATATGCCTTTTCTTCCCCGTCGCCGCAAATAACCAGTTTTGTATCCGGGAATTTGGCCAAAATTTTGGGCATGGCCTTCACGGTATAATCACAACCTTTGTTGCCCGCCATCCGGCCCAGCCACAAAATCTGGCGGGGATTTTTGTCTTTTTCAGAGAGGCCCAGTTTGCACTGCATCTCGTCCATCGCTTCATGGAAAAGCCCAATCGGGATATGCCGCACATTGGGGAGATTTTTTAGTACCGGCGAACTATCCGCATAGGTTTTGGTAGTGTTATAAACCGCGTCGGCGCGCCGCAAAAGGCGGCGGGCATAAAAATTGGCAGACGCCTCCACTGCCTTAATCAATAGTTTCGGAACTCTAACTCCATAATATTTTTCGGAAACGGTTACGTCACAGTGATAGGTAACTACTACGGGCTGTTTTACTTTCCCCAAAACCTCGCGCAAAAAACCAAACGGCGGCACGTGGCAATGCACAATGTCATACCCTTCCAGCATTTTGATATCAAATTTTTTCTTGGTGGCGGGCAAATAATCAAACCACAGCCCCGCCGGCAAGCGTATAACTTTAAAATTTCCCATCTGCTCTTCAGCGGGAGCGTTTTTCTCCGCCGGCAGGTTGCAGCCGATCACGGTAACTTCGTGGCCGGCATTGCTCAAAGCAGTGGAAAGGTCTTTTACGTATTTTTCGGTGCCACCGGTATGGGGATAGAAAAATGGGCTCAACATAACTATTTTCATATTGCGGACCTCCTTGGGTGTAAACTACTACCTGTTGGCCAAAAACTCCTTCATCAATAACTGCATCCCGGAATACAAATTCAAGAAAAAGTACCGATCCAGCCGAAACCAAAACGATGGTAACATATAACCCCAGTTGAGGCAACCGGAACAAACACTGTCTTTGCCCTGGGTGGGGCGCGCCCGCCAATATTCCGGGCTATTAAAAATATCTTTCAGGTTACGGTCAATTTTTATTTTTACCGCCGGAAAATAGTAACACGGGGCCACTACATATGAATCCGCCGTGATAGTAATAACCGAGCGCGCCGCCTGGCAGACCGGCCAGGCCGGATTATTTCCCCAATGTTTTAAAAGCCGCAGTGCCGCCGCGTTTCCGGCAAAACTTTTTTTCTTCAAAAAATAGGCGACGTAAGCCAAAGAATCCGGGGTCAAGCCCTCGTGCGCCGGGGACGCATACACTGGATTCAACCATACCAAAACTCCGTACCGCCTGGCCAGGTCTTCCATTTCCGGCAAAAACCGGACCGAATCCCGGGTCAGCGTGTAATTGATAATCGGCCGCCGGCCAACCTGCTTTGCAATTTTTATGCTTTCTAATACATTTGCAAATAATTCGGCGTCGCGGCTCCGGTTGTGTTGTTCCGCGTCTGGAAAATCAAGCGAAAAGAGCAACCGGTCACAGTGTTGCGCGATTTTTTCTCCCTTTGCTGGAAACAGGGCACAATTGGTTGTCAGCACCGTAAATAACTTTAATTTTTTGGCGTAAGCCAATATTTCCGGAAGATCGTCGCGCAACAACGGTTCTCCGCCGGTAATGTCCAGATAATGTACTCCCAGCAATTTTAACCCGCGTAAATTGCGCAGGATTACTTCGGTCCCGGCTTCCTCTTTTAAAGGTTCTTCTTCCCGCCAGTGTGAACAAAACTCACAAGCCGCGTTGCAGCGCGCCGTAATGTAATAATTACAAGCCAAAGGTTTCATGGGTTATATTTTTCTCCAATCAGAAACGTCTTTTCCCAAATGCTCGCTGATATAAGGCACAAAAATACGGCTTAATTCTTTTAATTCCAAGCTGCCCGGGATCTGCTTTTTATCGCCCGCCCCACCTTCCGAAAAAATTTCCAAATCTGTATCGCGCAATCCTTGCGCCACTTCTAAAATTTTATAATGAATCTGCTGGAGAGCCGGAACTTTTTTACTGCAAGGTTGGCAAACAATCCCTCCCGCCACCCGGCTGAAAGCAACTTTTTCGGGCTTTTTTTTCAGGCGGCGCCCGCAATGCGCGCAACGATCAATGACCGGGAACAGGCCCTCGGCCTGTACAAATTTGGCCTCAAAGGCCGCCGTGACCAAACCCGGATCCAACCTCGCGCGCAACCCGCGCAAACAACCCAGGAAAACATCAAACAATAACAAGTTGTTTACTTTTTCCCCTAAAAAGTCATTCAAAATACGCACCAGATAAGCCGCGGACGCAAACGCCGCCGGTTTATCACGGATTTCCTGGAACGTATCAATAGTTTCCGCCTGGCTCAATATGTCCAAACTACGACCCTGTGCCGCCAATAAAAAATTATGCGCCAAAATTTCGCAGCGGCCGCCAAACTTGGAACTGGTGCGGCGCGCTCCCTTGGCAATGAGGTTAAGCTTGCCTTTTTCTTTCGAAAATATTGTCAACAGCTTGTCGGTTTCTGCAAAAGGGATAACTTTAATGTTTATAGCTTCGGCCTTATAAAGCGGCATAAGTAAATTATATACGCGCCGGCGGGTCCAGGTATACAACAATTTCAAAAGCAGTTGCAACTTACTCTTAAGTTCACTATACTTTTGAAAGACATAATTAATGTATGCAGTTTTTTCCAAGCAAAGCTAGCAGAGGCAATGAAAATAACCTACAAAAAACTTCTCTTCCCCCTGGTTGCCGTACTGCTATTCTTGTCCACCACCTTGGTAGCTTGGGCTGCCACGCAAAAAAACTGGGACTTTACGGATTCTTCCAAATATACCTACAACAGCACCAAAATTGAATTTTCCGGCGGAGCCGCACAGCTGAAAAGCGATTTTTTCAACACCAGCTGGGGTTACCGGCAAACCATTGAGGTAACCAATACCGGCTCGGCGCTTTCAAATTATCAGATAAAAATTACCATCGCCAGCAGTAACACCAGTTTTTGGAGCCACGTAAATGCAGACGGCAGCGACATTAGGTTTACAGATTCAGACAAAACTGCCTTGCTGTACCATTTTACCGAATCTTTTGACCACACCACCGACACCGCCATTCTTTGGGTAAAAATTCCTACGGTTGAGGCCGCCAGCACCAAAACCATTTACCTGTATTACGGTAATTCCAGCGCCACCACTACCTCCAGCGGAGAAAGCACTTTTTCATTTTTTGACGACTTTAACGGCACCGCTATCAACACCGGAATCTGGACCACCACCGGCGGGCCCGTTTTTGCTTCTAACTATGTAGTAAGCGGCAGTTATTTGAACATTTCTTCCGGCTGTGCGTATACCACAACCTCGGTCGATGCCTTTTCCCAAAATTCCATAATTGAAACCAAATGCAAGTGGACCGGCAGCGCGGCCACCGCCACGCTGGAATACGGTTCCGGCATCACAATTGTCGGCCGGGACCGGATCTATAGCGGCAATACCACCCCGGATGCCTGTGTCATAAACATGTCCACCAGCACGGGCTCAACCATGCGGTTTTACTTCCTGGGCTATGCGGCCGACGCCTCCACTACCGGGTTTAATTTAATCGGCGGCCTATATGTATACAATACCCCCAGCTTTAATACGCTCTATATCCACGGCATGGAATTCATGGGGACCAGCGGGATCAGGCTGTTTACCAAAGATACTTCATATAATACTTTAGGGAGCCGCGCAACTACCGGCACCTGGAACCGTCGCTTCTACATCATGTTGGGATACTGGACCGGTGCCATTTCATGGCGCAATAACGTTGATGACATTGCCTACGATTGGGTAAGAGTAAGGCAGTACGCAACTCCCGAACCCACCGCCATTGTCAGTACTGCTGAAATCTATACCTACCCGCAGGATAATCCAACTATCCAGCCAATCACGTCCGAGGCACAAGGTTTTGTTTCGCTTTCACGTTTTGCCGAAACTGCAACCAAAAACAGCGGCGAAATTAAATACGTTATTTCTAACAATGCCGGCACCAGCTGGCAATACTGGAACAGCGGCAGCTCTACCTGGGAAACCGCCGACGGTACCTATACCCAGTCCAACACTGCGACCGAAATCAATACCAACGCCGCGTCTTTCCCGTACGGCAGCCTAAAGTTTTTGTTTAAGTCCTTTTTGCACTCCACCGGTGCACAGGGAGTACAGTTAGACAATGTCGCTATAACTTGCGAAGCTATGTCCGTTGACCAGGCAATTCACATTGCCTCGCAGGCCAGTGCCGGTTCAACCACGGTCGGGCTGAAAACTTCTTTCCTGGATGCGGCGCCAAACTTAAACCGGTTTTATCTGGCACTTAATGGCGGGGATTTTGGCGCGGCCACGGCGGGGGAAAGCAGCACCAGCAATCCCGCCACCCAGGAAACCGCCGCCGGGGCCACTCTCTCCGGTTATGATTACATCAGTAAAATAAAATGCGAACACAGTAATTTATCCGGAGAATATATTACCAGCGAAGTCACGCTGACGACTGAAACCTTCAAATACGTCAAGCCCTACACTCCGCCGGCCCCCACCGTGGCTTTTGTCAGCAACTCTTCCTTAAACGCAACCGTAAACAAACAATCCGCCGAAAACGACAACGTGACTTATTCAATTTACGAAACCACGCAAAATAAATTTGTGCAAGCCGACGGAACTCTGGGCGCAAGTGAAATCTACCGGACCCGCGCTGCCTGGGGAATAACCGTTGAGGTAACCGGCCTATCTCCGCCAATTTCAACCTACATATTCAAAACGCGGGGCCGCAATCCTAATGACACCACCGGAACTACCACCAGCGAATTAAGCGCGGGGGCGTCCATTGCCAATGTTCCTCCCATTGGCGGCTATACGCTGGACTATTACATTCCTTCCAGCCAGGTTACCCAAAGCGCGGCCGGCAATGGCCTGCTCACGGTTAACTTTCGGGTCAAAGACAACGAACGCCATACCTGCTCGCTGGAAAGTTTTTATTACAGCACCAACGAAGGCACCAGCTGGCTGACTCCGGCCAATGGGGATGTATCCGGTGCACTGGGTGGAACCTGGCCGAATAATGGCGGGGCGCGCTTTATTTCTGAAGCCAACCTTACCGGTGAAGTTTATTCGTTTACGGTTAATACCCAACATGCCGACCTGCCCGGTTTTTTGGGAGAAATGATCACGGGCACAAAATTTAAATTTTTATTAAACGACACTTATGACAATAGTTATCAATCTACCACCACCGAGGTTTTTGTGGCCGACAATAAAAAACCGGCCACGCTGACCCCGGCTGAAGTAGCTTCCCAACCGCAGGCCGGAGCCAATTCGGTAAGCGTTTACGGAACATTTACTGAGGCCTACCCGTCAACCAACTCATTCTATGTTGCCTACAGCGGGGGCAGTTACGGTTCCGGCACTACCGGGGAGTCCGGCACCGCCAGTCCCGCAACCTGCGAAGCAGCCGTGCCAACGCTCAACGGGGCGGATTACATTTCAGGAATAAAAATTCACGCCACCGATCTTTACGGCAATCTTGGAACCAACGAAACCACTACCATTCCGGCCGCGGTAAAATACGTCAAGCCCTACACCCCACTCACCCCCACAGTCACCAACGCCACCGCCAGCACGGTGGATATTGCGGTCAACGCTCACGCCAACGAAAGTGCGCTGGTCCAATACGCTCTTTACAGCACAACCCACAGCCAGTACGTTCAGGGCGACGGAAGTTTAGGCAGTAGTGCAACCTGGCAAACCCAAGCAACCTGGGGCACCAAAACGGTAACC
>JBAZQH010000037.1:0-14941 GCA_041645285.1 Candidatus Margulisiibacteriota bacterium
CGCGCTATTGCATTTGGAAGTGAAATATACTGCGATTCCGGCGGTACTGCTTTTCGATTCGGCGGTATGGGGGTTGCGCACAATAAAGATAAAAGGATTAGCCCTTTTTGGGAAAAACCTGCTTAGTGGGTTAACCGGCAGGATGGCAGAAAGTGCGTTTACAATTTATTCTGCTTTTACCAGAGCCCGTCAGCTAAATATTGGGGCAACCGGTGAGGCCCAAATCAGCGAAGAAGCCATCGCCCGGGGCCTGGCAGTGGATACTTTACAGCATAGTGCTCCTTGGCTGGATGAAGCTTTGGGCGGGCAAGACGATGCAATCAACGCATTATTTGACTGGAGCAGAGATACTACGCATTCTTCTTTAGATCTGGTGCCGCGTCTTTGCGGGGAAGAGCTGTTAATGGTTAACCGGGTTTTGGATGCGAAGCCTCGGGCACGGGAGTTGTTTTACCTAAAGCTGGGAACTTTTTCACGAATGGGCCGCGTTGTATTTGGGTCGGCAGTTTCGGATGCCGCCAGTTTATCTGTGGTTAATGCCCCAACCAGCGCGGTGGCCCCGCGTCCGCACGGTCCCAGAACCTCAGAAACCACGTTGTCAGCCGCGTTAGTAAAAGCCTGGCTTAGCAAAACCAGCAAAACTGATCAGCCAATTGAATGCGTGAGAGGTGTGATGGCGTGTGTTCATTTGGGTGATATTGGCGGCAGAGGAGTTTTAGGGTGGGCAGAGGCATCGCTGCGGGATTTTCGGGAACAAATTGAAGCACAATTAAAACAGTTAGATGAAAAGGCAAAAGAGGAAGTTGAAATAGACACAGGGGCAACCAGAATAAAAGTAAGGGTTTATGCGCCAGACGAGCTTTCCTGTTTGCCAATTGTCCGGGCAGTTGAAGGACAATCTCTGGCTGCGGTTTTATTGGCGCCCCCCCTTTCGGTTACTTTTCAGCAAATAGTTGAGGCACTACAAGAAGTAAGAACAAAAGTCCCCGACTTAGAATATCCATTTATTGATAACATTATTGCCCGCGTTGGCGCTTGGCATGCGGCCGGCGGAATAATTTGCCTGGAAAAATATGCCAGGCAACCGGCAGGAGAGACGCCGGATTATCGCGATTTACTTTGTCGATTTTTGAAAGATATGGCAGAGATTGAAAACGCTTTTAGAGAAGCAAAAATGTATTTACCAAAGGTGCCCAGACCAATGAAATTCGAAGCCGCAGACAAGGATGCAGTGGTTGCTTTATTGGAAAAATTGGCAAGCACGGTGCCAAGCGGAATGACGCGGGCGGAGTGGACTCTATTCCTGGACGAGGCAACAACCAAAGTCAATACCGCCGCAGAGGAAGCGGGCCCGGGTGGGGCGCAAGCTCCGGCTGGGGCGGCGCCGGGGGCGGCGACGCCAGGGGCCAAACCAATGGTTAGAGGAAAACATTAAGGGAGAGCTAAGCTATGGCAGGTAAAACTGGAGCAGAAATAGTAAGCAAACCCAGCGGACAGGCGCCGGCAGCGACACAAATGGCAACCGGTGGAGGCGGCTTTACTGCGCGCAGAATAGCAGTAGCCAGGGAGAAGCGGGTTGCCGCTTATTGTACACGAAAGGAAGAGACAGTATTAGCAAAGCGCAACTTGGCGCTGGGATTAGCGGCCAAATATTCACGCGGGTGGTATCAAGGCATAATTACGGATACTTGTTTGGACGGGTTGAGATTAATGCAGGCAGAACATCCCGATTTTGCAGTCAGAGAAGAAGCCCGGTTAGCGTTGTCAGAAAAGTTGGCGGGGCCGGCGCCAGACAGGCTATCGGATGAGCTTTTAATTAGTGGGCTGTGGAGATTAGAAAGGGCCGCCAATCACCTCCTACTTGAAAGCGCCGAGAGTATTTTAAGTGACGGCGATTTTGTAGAAGCCGAGGGGATATTGCATTATTTGATGACGAAAGTTGGTTTCCGTCAGCAAGCAACCCCCGATCGCCCGGAAAAAATCACAGTTGCGCCGTCTCTTTTGGCGGCAATCGGCACGGCAAAAACACGACTGCAAAGGGCCGCGGCCGAAACCCAACAGGATTTTGTAAAAAAGGCGGCGCGATTTGAAGAAGTGGCCTCACCTTATGCCTACAAATATGGCGAAATGGTGGAGCAATTTTTAGTCGACAGGGACCCGGCCGGCGACAAGCCGGTAGCGCAGATTAACCCGTTTGATTTATCCGAAGTGGCCAGCGCTTTATATATGGGCACCAATGCGGTTTGCCCGGATAAAATCGATTATTACCGCGCGGCGTTGCGTACGCTTTTACTGCAGGTTTTTGACGGGCAAGTACGCCATCAATTGGTGGCGATCCAGGCGGCAATCCGGTCGAGAGACGTAGACAATATCAAGATTGCATTAAAAGTTTTAAACTTGATGGCGCCGATATTAACCGACTTTGTTCAAGAAGATGTAGCTAAGGTAGAAGACCAGCTCATTGGGGTATTAATTGGCGCGCGGCTTGAACTGCAAAGCAGTGCTGACAATGGAACGAATGATTTTGACGCACAGGCATTATTTGAAGAAGCTCAAAAAAGCCTGCTTTGTTTGTGGTGTGTTAATAAGCCGATAGCGTTTCCGCTGAATGAAACGGAAGGGCTAGTCCGCCGGCTCGATCGTTTGGCAAACGGCAGGGAAGCGATTACCGAAGAAATGAGAAACCGATGGACCGGCCAAGCCCTTACTCTAACAGACTTTATAGAAGCGGGGCAGGCGGTCGCGGGCTTGCAAACCCTTAAAGATGAAATTGAAAAATTGCCCGACTGTGATCCGCCGGATCCTGAACCGGCGGTTCCGGTTCCGGACAAAGAAGTTTATAGAAAAAAAGTTGGCTTACAGGGAACCATGCAAGAATCGCATGTGATTGGCTATTGCAGGGAATATAGTTTGCCGTGCAAAACCCCTGAAAATAAGCCCGGGCGCATCCGCCGGGTTTTGTGGGAAGGGTCAATCATGGCCAGTGCCATATTAGTGTCCTTGCTAAAAAATCCGGCGCGCGTGGCAACTCTTATTGGCGCCGCTCTTTCCGGCAACGCTTTTGGCGATTTGATGATTGCCTTCCGCCTTTCCCGGGTGAAAGACGACGAAGTGATGATTATTTATGGCAATGCAGATAGTTTTACCAAAGGGATGTACCTGGCGTGGGAGATGGGGCTGGTTGTGCCAAACGGAGCGAAGGTGTTCCTGATAACTGACGTTGGTTCCGGCACGCGCAGTGAAATTGTGTGCCTTGCCGAAAGATCCAGTAAAGGTGAAATTGTAGAAGTAAGGACGCAGTTCAGGAATATTGCGTTGACCAGCACCGCAATGTTATCCACGTCATTTAGGAATGGCGGAGCCGGCATGTTTTTCATGTTGAGCATCGATAATATCCTTAACCAGTATATGATCAAAGGAGAAATGGCCAACGGCCAGTTAATAGAAGAAACGGCCTTTGGTCTGAATGCGGTTGCCTCACGGAGGTTTGTCGAAGGGTTTAACGACCGGCAATTTGGGGCGCTGCGGGATCTGGGGCAAATTGTGGTGTTTCCGGACGGAACGATTTGTATTTTTGTGGAGAAGCCAAAACAGTTTTCAATTTTGCGGCATTTTTTAAGGAAGGTGGCCTTTGAATGGAGGCGGGTGAAGGTGTCGCGGCCTGGGTTGGGAGGTAGCGCAGAAGTTTACGAAGAGGCCATCTGGGAAAGGCATCGCCAAATATTTACCAAAACGATTAATGTTGCGGTGGCCCGGGCCTTGGGGTTGGGAGAACAAACAGAAGGTGGCCTGCTTTATTTGGCCATGTTTTTAAATGAAACAGATTTTAGAGCGGCGGCATTAAAACGTAAAAAAGATGCCGACGGAGCTGACATTACTTCATATTATGCATCTGCCAGAGCATATCGAGAAAGCTTAGCGGCAGACCCCTTGTGGCAAACAGCTTTTGCGCGGGTAAAAGTAAGTCAGGAGGAAGGGGAAAGCGCGCCGCAGGTTCGAGTATGTCTGGATAAGGTTGTTCCTGAAAGATGGGTGGGCTTAGTGGTGGATACAACCAATTCTGATCCGAAAAAAGACACCGTTGCCCAGCGTGCGGAACTGTCAACCATGACGCTGGAAATGCTCCAGTTGGTTACCGGCCTGCAGGAAGAAAGGCAGCGGGATAAAGATGACGAAAAGTATTATTTGTTGGGCCGAATGCCGGTAGAGCGTGTTTTTGCCATATTTTGCCGTGATAAATATAAACTACAGGTTAGGGCAGAAAAAAGTTTGGCAGAGCAAAGGGGAGGGCTTTCTTTTAAGGCCAGGGAAATAGACCAAGCGGCAACAGCCGGAGCAGCTCCGGAAGCACAATCCGCAATTTATCGGCAAATGGCCGAATTAAACTTGATTATGCTATTAGGCAGAATTGCTATCCCGATGCCGGTTCTGTCGAGCCACGAGGAAATCGTTAATATTAATAAGGCAAGAAAAGAAAAGATAGAAGTTGCCCGGAGCATTTTGGAACAATATTGTGAGGGAGCGGAGCGGTCGCTGGCTGACGAGGAAGTTGAAAGCATGGTTAGGATTGCGTGGGCAATTATCTATACAAACGTGAACACATTTAATATGGCTTTGCGCTTTGAAATGGAGCCCCTTTTCCGCAGATATAGCGAGGAGAGCCGGTTGTCGAAGGTTGTGAAGGCAAGATATCCTCATGAAAGCCAGGTGATTCCGCTTAAGGGGGCCTGTGGCGAGTTTGATTGGGCGCAACGCGTCATGGAACCCATGATGCGCACCAGGGAAGAATGGATGAAAATATTTGACCAAACCTACGGGCCGGGCGCAAATGAGCGGAAAAAAATTGAGGTTTATCTGCCCACCGTCGGCAAAACGGAAAAATTTGAAGCGCAAATAGAAGATTGGGTAACAATATGGGAGGTTGCGCAAGACATTAAGAAACTTTCTCATCGGCAGGCAATTAATGATGCAGGCTATGCCTCCTTTGAAGCGACACGGGAAAATGGCGGGAGCGGAATTGGGGTCGCCATTGTAGACAACTTTTCAGATATTGGGACGGTATACGAACAAGCTAAAAAGGCCTTAAGCATATTTGAAAAAGATACGACTGTTGACGGCATGGTTGATCATAGATCTGCGCTGGCGCTGACCAATCGTTTTGATTTGGGGTTGCACCCGAACCGAAATTTTGAGGCCGGCGCAATCTTGGGCAAGGTAACCTTGACCGACCGGATAATTGATGCTATGCACCAGGCAGGGAAAGAGGCATCGGTTTTACCTGAATATGTAATCGCTCGGGAAACAGTGGCGGAAGGCAAGACAAGGGTTACGCTGAATGATGGCGTCTCCCCGCTTTTGGAGTTTTATGAAGAAACAACGGGCGAGGGGATAAAAGTAACGGTGGATGGGCAGGAATTTTTAACCACCATTGCTGGCGTTGATTGCGAAGCGGTTTATTCAATTAAAATTGGCGGAGTTACAATTAAAGATATAGACAAAGTATACGTCGGGACCACGAGCGCGGTGCCGGAACGCACAATCATAAATCCGGAGGTGGTCTTGGTTGACTTTTCTGTTGAGCGAATCCTTGATTATACAAAAGAAGGGGACCTCGCGGCCGAACCTCAAATCCCGTCATTTTTTGTCGGACAGCAGAGCCATGGTGAAACCATTGCTTTTATTCGCCAGCAAAAAAGATTTACGCGGGATACCGGCATGCGGTTTTTATATGGGGTTAATTGGGCGGGTGGTGCCGAGCTGCAGGTGCCGCAAAACGTTGCCATGGCCGGAATTGAGGTTTTTGACGGACACACCTCAATCGGACTGGTTCCGATTTCGATTTTACCCACCGATGAAGGGGTAAAAGGCAGAGACCCGGTTTTGCGATTTTATGACATGGCTACCAGCCCCAAAAAGAGACAGGACATGGTAGTAATGGGGCTGGGGATGCGGGCGCCGCATTTTGATAAACATTTGGCGCTGACAACCCCCAGAACGGTTAATATTAGTATGGACGAGGAAGGCAAAGTAACACGTACCGGAATTGCGCAACTTCCGCAAGCGCAATTTTACCGCGAGCATCTCCTGGCGTCGGGATTGTGGACACGAGAACAATATATTGAATCGCGCAAGGCAGGGGGATAAGGATCATGAGTAACCTTAAACTCGAAAGAGTACAAACTACTGAAAAAATGGTAAGGGCGCAGTACGGTGCCGCCTCGCCGGCGCGCCAAAGATTTGCGCCCATTGACCGGTTGGATGAGCAGCATACTTTCCAGGGGCATTTTTCAAAGGGGGATGCTGGTGGGGTTGAGTTAGCCGGGGTTTTGGGATTGCACCGTCGGTTGGACGAAGTAGGTTTTGGGGTTGAAGGGCACTTAGGATTTCCGGCCGGAATGATGCTGGCCGTGCCGGATGGCCCGGCGTTTCCCACTGCATTTTATCCAGCTTTGGTTGAGAAAACCTTTTTCCCTAAGCATGAAGCGTTTATTGATGGTTCGGCCGGAATGGTTTTCCCGCGGCAACCGCTGGTTTTAACGTTAGTTGAAGCGGTTGGCCCGTTTGCGCTGGGAAAAACCGCAGAACATGAAGCCATTACCTATAATTCATGGTTTGAAACGCTGCGTACCCGTCCCGGTTTTAAGCCCGGCGAAGATTTGGACTTGATTGGCGCAACCCAGCCGCTTGATTTGATGCGTAAGCTTGAACAAAGCAATACGCTGGGAGTGCGACCTCCGGTTTGGGCAACCGTCAGACAGCAGATGAGGGTTTTGGGACTGGAGCTTAAGGGCGTGCGGGGCAGAATTATTTATTTAGCCCATGCTGCCTACGGGCTGGCAAATGATGCTTTGTATCATTTCTTTAACCGGGGGCATTTTTCTTCGTTTGTCACCAAGGAAACCAATACTGGGGGCGAAATCATGGACGGCGCCCCGGAGGTTGATGCAATGCGGGAAGCGGGGGTATTTTTTGGCGGGGACAATGCTTGCTTTTTGGATTCGGTTTTTACAGAGGACATAATTAGAAACGTGTTAAGGCTGGGCGAAAAAGAAACGATTCCTAAAATGATGATTTTTCCTTTAATGGACATTGTTTTTGAGGCAACCATGCAATATAACGACGCAACGCATCAATGGGTACCCCGGCCCAAAGAAGTACAAATCCGGCGCTTGAAAAACAAAGCCCATGACATTGCAGGGGTGATCGGGAAAAAATATGCAGAATGGCAGTTTGGCGAAGCCGATGTGGAACGGCTTTTACGTTTGACTTTATATATGGATGCATACTTTTATGCACGCAACCTGGCGGTTGCGGCAACCAAAGGCATGGCAAGAGTTGGCCGCCCGAATTTTGTAATGTCAAATCCCCGCTACGACGATGCGCCTGAAATTGTAGTCATTGTTGCGACGCCGGGAGCAGGCAAGACAATGTTGGCCGAATCCTTGGCAGAGGCGTTGAAGGAAAGCGGTGAAGTGCGGGGCATTATCCCGGTTTTTAAGGGTGCGGCAGACGATGAATGGGACGAAGGCCCGGGGGTTACCGGCGTTAGTGTGGAGCATACTGTGCGCAGAGAACAGTGGCGCGCCATGTTAAACGGGGGACTTTTTTTGGCGGCGGAGGGTTACGGGGATATAGGATATGGAATTCGCAGGTCAGACCTTGAATCAGCGGCTTTGAGCGGCGGGAGATGGGTGGTGGTGTGCGGGCCGGAAGCCGCAGACAATTTAAAGCGCGAAATTGAAAATTTGTGGGCGCCATATTCGCTGATTGGGCGGGCGGACTTAGGGTTAATGCCAATCCCTACCCCCAAGGTGAGCGTAGTGCCTTTTGATGCCGAAGAAAAGGTTACAACCATAAGGATGGAAGAGAGGGAAAAGACGACCGGCAGAAAAGTTGTCGGCGCGCACGGCGACCGGAGCGAAGCATCGAAAAATGTAAGAAAATGGACGCGCCGGTTTTGGACAGAGCTGGGCTTTGTTGAAACTGCAGCGCCGATTGATTTGAGCGAAAAATTTGCAGATGTAGCCACAAAAGGGGAAAAAGGCAAAATCGCCAGAGCTGCTCTGGCAAAGAAAATTTGGCCCCAAATTGCAACATTATTAGCCCAGCCATCAACTCCGGCACGCCGGAGAGGAGATTTTGGCGCAACCGTAATTCCGGACAGCACCAACCCGCGCCGGCTGTTAGCTGAGTCCTATTTAGGCGATGCTGTAGAGGCGCTGGCCGCGCAGGATGCGGTGGCGGCACAAAAAGCCATGCTGCATTTTGTGTTAGAAATGTTCATTCTGCAAAATCCTGATGGGCGGGGGCCGCTGACAATAGAAGAAATTGGAAAAATTGGCGAAAAGGGGATAGGGTTTCTGCATGAAGTTGCCCAACATTTGCTTAATACTGAGGCCACCATGCAACGGGCAGCTGCCGGCACCCTGCTCCCGGCAATTGTCAGGCCGGGACACGAAGATGATATAACTAGCAATGAAATCAGGAGAATTGTTGCAACCCTTACTCCCGAAGAAAGAAGGCTGGCCGCACTGTTGCACGATGTTGGTAAAGCTGGCCAATCAAACCGCGAACACGCCGGCCGCCTGGTGCACCCTACCGAAACGCAACTTTTGCATGACCGTGAATCGGCGGCGATACTTGAGAAGACGGGCATATTGAGCCAGTGCCAGGTCAAGCCGGTTAAGGCAAAAGTTGGAGGGCAGGACGTTGAAGGCGAAGAGAAGGCCAGACAAGAAACGCGGATGCGCCGGATATTGTTAAAGGCCATAGAAAACCATCATCGCATTGGTTACATATTTCAGGGAGGAAATTCGATTTTGGGTTTTGCGGAAATGCTGGAGGATAAAGAGTTGCAAGCGCTGATTTGCGAGGGAGACAAGATTGATAAAGATGCGGCGACGGCGCTGATAAACCGGATTTTTGCAATTACCGTAGCGGATGTTGGAAGCAAAGGCATATTAACCAGAACTGCGGCACGTAATTATTTGGAAACAAGAAGCAGGATTTTGGATATTTTATGTCCCGCAAAAGGCGAGGCAACCCTGACAGAGGCCCGGCGCGAAATTTTAGCGGAGGCCATGATGTCTGCTCGAGAGCGGCTGGCTTGCCTGGCGGCGCCATTAGATATACAGGCCGAATCAACCGTGCCTTTAGCAGATTTACATTTGGTTTCAGAGGGTGTGTGGGTTGCTGCCCTTGGAAGAAATGAAATGGGGCAAGCGATGTCGGTAGGCCATTATTTGTCCGTGGCAGATGCTGCATTGCAGCCCGATGCAGCCGCCGGCTTGCGCGCGGTTGATGGCGATGTGACCAGAGAGCATTTATATCAGGTTGGGTTCCCCTACGCGGATTTATATGCTTTATCTGTGCCTAACAGTAGCGCAACGCCGGTCGGGCAGTTAAGCCCAATTATTATTAAGGTTATGGCGGCAGCGTCTAATGTGGCAAAAATTTTGGCAGCAGCCACCCCCTCACGGCTGGCGGTAGACGGGATTATGGATGTAGTTTTTGTAGATGAAAATTACAATATGCCGCGCTCCTTGTTGTCGTTAATAGAGGTTGATGCTACCGGCGAAATATCCAGGCCGCCATTCTTTGATCCATTTGTCAAAAGGTTGAGGGCAACGCTTGGTCGGGCACAAGTCAGTACGACCTTAGCCGAAGATGCCGCCGCTACGCGGGTCGGAGCTGCCGCCGCAGGAGAAAGCACGGTTTATAAATTTAAGTTGGAGGGAGAAGGAGAATCTCCGGACAAGCCGTTTGATGATATCGAAGTTATTATCCCGGCGGGACTGGCGGCCAGGTTTGACCCGCAAAGAGAGATTGTCCCCAGACAAAGAGTTTATGTGCGCCTCAAAGGATTAAATTTAGATAAGGAAGAAGGGTACGATCCTAAAGCTGAGAGCCAAGCAGGAAAATAAATTACACCCTAACCAAGAAGGTATCTTCAGCCATTTCCCCTGTTGATACAGCCGAAAGCGGGACGCCGGTAAAGTTTTCTACGTACAGCAGTGCATCCCGGAAAGCAGATAATGGGCCAGTCAAATCATCCAATTGCCTAATCCCGGCAAAACTTGCATGTTGGTTGCTGCATCCGTCAAAGTAAGCATAAATTGGTTCAACGTCTTTTAAAATTTCTTCAACCGGGACAAAAACATTTAGCCGGAGTTTGCCATTGCCGCAATCTTCGATTGCGCCGGGGCGTGAGAGGCGATCGGTATAAAAAGTTTCTAACTGCGGGGCCCGACCGCGGATTGCCAATTCTTTTCCGGCGGCGGCGGCCAATTCCATCAAGCGGTCTTCGGTCCCGTGCCAATGGTACCCAACGCCAAATTTTATAATCGGCAAATGTTTCATGCGATCAATATTGCCAATTACCAGCGAATCCGGCTGGGCCAATTCTATGGCATACTCCAGCGCGCGTAAATCCAGCCACCCAACCCTGAAGTGGCCGGCAAAAGGACTGGCGCCAACGTTGTCGCGCATAACGTCGTATTGGGAGCCAAAAACTTCGGTGGGGACGCTTCTTTTGCCGTGGTCGGTGCGGTATAACCGGATGACCATGGCAACGTGGCCAATTTCCTCTCTGGATAAACCGGTGGTTGCCATCACGGCGTCCGGGCCGCAAAGTTTGCGGCCGCCGCGCGGCCAGTAGCCCCACAGGCGGTGCAGCAACATCCCTTGCGATAATTCATAAATACGCGGAGCATGGATTTCTATCAAATGCCTAACAAATGCCGGGTCAGCATAAAATTGACCGGCTTTGTCGCAGTTGACAAATTGTCTGAAGCCGGCCTGCCAGGCGGCCAATTTGTCCATTTGGGCCGCAACGTCAAAATATTCTGCATTATAATGAACAGAATATATGCCGCCCAACTGCATCGCCAGCGCTTTTTTTGCGGCAAGAATTTGCTCCAGCTTTTTCCGGGCGGCGGATAAATCAAACAAATCAGCGACGGTTAAGACCGGGGTGGTCTTGGTTGCGGTTGATTGCAAAATCCAATCGAAAGCATGAGCTGGATCCAGATCAAGGCCCAGGATATCGCGCCACATTTCGCCAACCCCTTCGCCGGTTGAGCTAAAACTATCCAAGCGCATCGCCTCAATCATTCGATTCAGAGCGCGATGTGCCGGCAAAAGGATTCCGCATTTTGGGCTGACGGTTAATCTGCCGGCCAGAGGAGCCCCTCCCAATCTTTCTATAAAATTCCGCATTTCCATAAAAAACATATCCGGGGCAATTACTGATCCGGCAACGGAGTAACCATTGGCAAGCCCAAGGCCAAGCAGGTGGCCGCGGGCGCCTGGTCGCCCCAGTAAAGCAGGGACTTGTTTATAAACATTTGAAAATTGGCCTACCACGCAGTGCCCGTCGCCGGGCCCGCTGGCGGGCTTAAAATCCGTTGGAGGGACGGGCGAGGTTTCCAAAAACCTTCCGCCTATAGCATCAACGTGTTTTGCTTTTCCGCCGTCTCCGGCGCCCCCGTCTCCAACCACTACGCTCATTTCTCTCCGCATTTTGGTGTCATGGAGCGGTTCGAGATGCGAAAAAATTACATCTTCCGGATGAATTGGGCGCGAAGGCATTTGCCCAGCGCGCATCCCTTGAAGGTGTGGCGCAGTTATTGACAGGCGGCGCATTTCAATGCCGCCGTAACATTTATGTGTCCGAGATGACATATTCTCCTCCACATATATATCGACAAAATTGCCGAGAAATTGCAGGTTTTTGCCTTGAAATATTGCCAAATATTTCCGGGCCGAATTGAAATTATTGCCTGAATTTTTCGATAAATAAGTGGGAGAATATATGGGTAAGGTAACACTATCACGTGCTTGGTTTGGCGTCAGCCAGGAGGCTTTGGCGCGTAATTTTCAAGGATTAGCGTCCAGGAATGTAAACGCCAGAGTTATGACGGGCGTGCTAGCCGCGCACGGCATATTGAGCTCAACCGCTGAAGGTACCTTAATCGATTTTGCCCGCACGCAACCGCCGCACGAAATTAACCGCGCGCTTTTTGGCCAATATCTGCCAGAACATTTTAGCCATGGCGTTAGGGGTGTTACGCGCCATCAAGTGGAAGAAGCGCTGTGCGAATATGCCGAATTGATGGTGCACACGCGTACAAACGATGAATTGGCAGGAACCTGCTTTTCTTCTGCCGCGGATTTACAATGCGCGCTGCTAACCAGCTGTGTGGACCCCAACGAAATGAATACCGCAATTTTTGCTTTACGGGATGAGTTAACCGGCAGCGTAATGGAAGGGCTTGAAGACGGCCGGTTGGCCTCGGTAACGGAAAAGGTGCACTCGATTCAGGCGGGAATTCGCCGCGCCTCCCGCTGGACCAGGCAAAACGGGATTAGTTTTCACAGCGAGGCGTTGGCCGCGGATGCAATTAAGCTGCAGCGGATGACCCGCACCCTGTACCAATTGACCGAAGCGGTTACCCAGCGAGCAGAGTTCCGCACGATCACAACAGATTGGTGGATGGACGGGTCGACCCGCATGCCGCTGGAAATGAAAAAAATTGTCCAGAGCTTTCTTAAAGTTGACGGCGCGGTTTTGGAGGAATTGGCGGATGATTTGGGGGCGCAGTTTTCTCAAATTGGCCGCGGGGGTGGCGAGGGGATGCGGTTTGACCGCCGCAGCATTACCAGAGAAGAACGAAAGTTTATGCGCGACGCGGGCTTGCTTTTTTCTGCGTTGGAAACCAGCCGTCGCGCCGCCGCCGAGGGAGGAGACCGGATAATCAGCGAAGCCGAAGCTTTTCAAAAGCTTAATGGGTTAATTGATTGGCTGGATACCTACAAAAGTGAGTTGGGTTGCGCAGTAGTTAGCCGCAAGGTTGGCCATCGGGCCTTGGGCCAGGCGATTGGTCATTTGCGGGTGGTGACTTCTACCACGGAGCAATGGAGTCGTTTCTGTCGACAGGCAGAGGGGGCGCGGCAGGATCTAGCCAGGGCTCGCAGTAGATTAGAAGCAGCGCCCCTCTCGGAAGCAGAACAAGCAGAAGTCGGGCGCCTTGAAACGGCAGTTGAACAACTGCAGGCAATGGCAGATCAGCAGGCCCAAAAAATTGCGGATGATGTTCGGGGCGCAGTGGGCCAGCTAAACGAATATGTGTCAGAAAATAAATCAAAGAAAACTATCCTTGCTGCGTTTTTAACCGTATCTACACTTGTTACTGCCATCTACGTGGTTTATCAAATTCTCATGTTTTCAACAATGCATTTTGGAGACGTTCGATCCGCGGGTCTAGCCACCGGGCTTTTGGCGGCTCAATTGTTTTACGCCTTGTATAGTTTGCGCGATGTATTGTCGAACTTAAAACTGTTGATTAAAACCAAGGGGGCAACCGGACGTTCGCATAACCAAAGAATTACCGCCGGGCTGGAAGAAGATCCCCGCAAACGGCCGGCTTGGATGGAAAATCTGGTGGGGGTCGACGAGCCCATCGCGGCCTTACTGCCTAACGTTTTGACCCATTTGAATGCAATTATGCTGATGGGGCCCAACAGTTCCCTGGCACAGGTGTTTATGACCGGGAGCATTCCCACCCGAAAATCATTGGAGGCGGCTTACCGGGGAATTAATACCCAGGCCGAGGTCCGGGCGGCACGCAAAGTAATTTTTGAGAAGTTTTTGGAGAATTTTGGTATTGACTGGATTATTGCTAACAGTTTGTCGATTTGGATGACCTGCGATTATACTGAACTGGATGACGTAGAAGCCAGAATGTTTTCGGCGATGCGCTGTTCGGGAATTGCCCGTGACCATAATATTGATGAAAAAAAAGTAAAAGCATTAGGCCGCAAGTTGGCAACCGAGGCGGTGATGCGAAATATCGGCCAGGGCACGTTTGATGACTTTTTGCGGCTGGATCTGCCGCGCGCGCGCCTGGCGCAGGAATTAGTTGCGCTGGGGGTCCCTCCGGAAAAAATTGCGCCGGTGGCCGCGGCTTTGGCAACGGGATTAGAAACGTTGGTCAGGCGATCGCGCATTGCCAAATCGTTTTACCGGATTAGACAGGGGGAAGCCATCACTGCAACGCAGCGCGATGCTTTGCTGGCGGCCATGGCAGGAGAGTTTGGGATAGATAGAAGGCGGGCGGAAGAACAATTTGAAAATATTGAAGCGGCAACCCGCGCAATCAGCAATCCTCAAACTATGGCCAGCATTGATAATGCCAGCCAAACCATGGCTTCCGCAGGGGTTTTCAATTTTACCCGAAACAAAGACGCACGCCAGGTTTTTCACCAGGTTGCGCTGGTGGTGGACGTGGTTTCGCGCGCCGACAAGCGCTTTGGGCAAATTGCGGACGGGCTGCAGGAAAAATTAACACAGATAGTTGAGCATCGGGTATTTGTACAAAATAAATTTAAATTCAAGAACCTGTTTTCACTAAAGCGTATGCCCGGCCCGGGGGAAATGTTGTGCGTAAGGTTTTGCCGTGAAGTTGGGAGTGATCTTGCGGAGAGAATTGACAAAGGGCAAAATTTTTGGACATTAGTTGCGGGCATTGCAGAAAATATGCAACGCGATGCCGAAGCCAGGGCCAGGGCAGAGGGAAAAACAGCGGATGATGCGGTTTGGTCATACGATGCGGCCTGGGCCGAAGCCCTGCGGCAAAAGCAGGCAGAAATCGGCCGGATAGTTGAAGAAGTTTGCCGGGCGTCTGGTATCGAGTCGGAAGCGGAAGGCATTGCCGAAATGGCAATTGCTAATTTTGAGGAAGCATTAAGGTACAAGCGCTGCATTGCCGAAGATATGCTGAACCAGGTGATGCGCGGTTTACAGGACAAAGAAAAACCGGAAGAAATTTTGCAGGGAATCTTGGGCAGAAATGCGGGAGACGTTGGCGCGCGCGGGGTGTTGGTTAATTTATTGCTCCGCGAGGAATCTTCCGGGTTGCGGAGCGCGGTGGGGACCAGGGTG
>JBAZQH010000038.1:0-14796 GCA_041645285.1 Candidatus Margulisiibacteriota bacterium
AATATTTAAGCCCGCGTTCTGCGCCGCGTCAATGGCTCGCAAACACCTGGCATGGGACCCGGTGCGGCGGCGAAAATCGTCGTGAGCTGCTTCCGCCAAGCTGTCCAAGCTCAATTGGATTTTGTCGACCCCTATGCTTTTCAAGTGTTGGGCCCTTTTATCGTCTAAAAGCCAGCCGTTGGTGTCAGAAGTAATATAAAATTTTTGCGGATCGATTGCCTTGACCACATCATCAAAATCCGGAAAAACCAGGGGCTCTCCACCGGTAATTACCATATGCGCCAACCCCATTGCATCTGCCTGACGGGAAAGCTCCTTTACGCTTTCGGGGGTAAAATAACGGTCTGGATTTTTTGCCCGAATTTTTGTCACACAGCAATGCCGACAGCGAAAATTACAAGTATAGTCATATTGAAACTGAAGAATGGCAATGCTTTCGCCTTTTTTTATTTTTTCCTCATAGCGCATGATTTTTCCGTACACGTACGGCTTTTCTTTTTTAAGCAGTTGCCGCTTGGCAATTTCTTCCGTTTTTAATTCACAAGATTTTTCGGCCATGCAACAACCCTCCCGCACAATTTCATGTAACTATTTCCAAACCGTGGTCCCTAAGTATAGCAATTTTCATGTTTCGGCCATATTGCCGGCATAGTTTTTTTGCCACTTCATCAGAATAACTGGCCGCCATTACAATAACAGAACCAACTGGATCAGAGCTAAGTGTATCCGGATGAACAATGCGCACGTGCGTAGCGGGCGTATATTTTCCTTGTTTAAAGGCCGCCGAATCAACCACGTATTTTATTTTGCGAGCAATTTTAGTAAGCGCAATCACCGCCAGCGCCTGGTGCCCGGCTCCCCAAACGGCCACCCCGTTTGCCCCGTAACGACTAAGGTAGCCATTGATTTCCTTTTTTAATTTTGTCTGTTGCTTACAAAAGCCCAATAAATTCAGTTTGTTACGCTTTTTTACTACCGCAGAAAGAATATAATCATGCCAAACCTCAGCACAATCTAAAACCTCAAATCCGTTTAATTTTAGAGTTATGACCAAAGTATCTTTTGTGAAATAAAAGAGATGGTCCCCGATAAACTCGGAAAAAAGGTTTTTTTGAATCATCATATTGAAATTTGGGACCTCAACCAATCCCACCCCATCATCCGACAGGTTATTATGGATTCCCTTTAGGGTCCCGTTTGGCTCAGGCAAATGCTCCAGAAAATTTAGCATAAAAAAAGCCGCAAACGGCGCGCCTTTTAATTTTACGGCTTGGCGGTGAACAAAACCTTGCTGCACGTTTAACCCCGTTTCCTTGCCCTGCGCAACCGCTGAGCCCGCATATTCCAGCCCGTAGGCATCCACCCCGGTTTGTTGCATAATGGAAAGATATTCTCCCCTCCCACAACCAATTTCAATCATTTTTTTGCCCTTAAGAGAGTACTTTTTCACGAACGCGCGGAATTGTTTTTGGCGGAAATTTTTCATTTCCGCTGAAACGGCAGCCGCACGAATAACTTCCTTGTAGTAAGGGACGGGATCGCGGTTTAATTGTACTAACCCACAGCCGGAACACTGATAAAGCTCAAGGTTAACCCCCCGATCATTGGTTAGTGTCGCCGCGTCCGGTAAGTATTGAGCCGCCGACGGCATGTTGGTTTGCTGCAACAGTGGTTCTGCATAAAACTTATTCCCGCAGACCCGGCAATTATTTATCGACATACCTATCCCTCAAAAACTTGCTGGTTTTGATCATACCACCGATACAAGACTTCTAACGCTGCAGCAAACGGGGTAAATGTAAAACCGGCCAATTCCCGCATCAGCAATGAATTATCTCCGCTGTATTCTGGGCCCAACCCTTTTTCCTTAAAACCCAATTCTAATTTTTTTCCGGAAATCTTTACGATTTTTTCCGCAATTGATTTAAACTCAATCGTTTTGCCGGTACAAACATTATAAACATTTTCCCGCGGCTGGTTTTGGATAAACCATTTAATAACGCTAACCAAATCATCAATAAACAAAAAGTCATAAAATTTGTTCTGATTAATAATAATGGACTGCCCCAAAACCGCTGCCCGGCAAACATTGGAAATAAACCGTACCCGCCAATCCTCATATTTACCAAAAACCGCAAACAAACGAAGATTATAAACATTTTTGCTGGATTGGATATATTTATTGATAACATACTTTGAATAGCCATATTGATCCGCCGGCACGTGCCGGTCAAAATAATTCTCTGCCATGCAGGGAATCCAATGTTCGCGGCTAAACTCGGCACCTGACCCAAAATTAATTAATTTACCAAAGTAATCCCTGCCCCGCACCAGGTTAAAAAACATCCTTAAATTATTTTCCAGCACTTTGGTCGGGTCTTTAGTGGAATGTTTGGGAACCGCATCATATGTTGCAGAATGAATAATCACATCGAAACGGCCGCTTTTTATGAAATCTAATACTTTTTCGGCATCCAAAAGATTTAACTCTTTGCTGTTGGGTGCCATTAAAACATAATCCCCCCCCATTTGTTCTAGCAGGTTTCTGGCAATAAAACTGTTCCCCCCGGTAATTAATATCTTCATGGCCTTACGCTTTCTTCTGGTCAATAAGCATATTTCCCCTAAACTCTTCCCTCACCAAAAACGGCCACAAATCTTCCATCGGCTTGGAAACAATTGATCCGTCCGGTTTAACTTCCGACGAAACCCGGGGTGCCGTCTGCAGATCAGTAACCACCATCACTTCACAGATTACGGTTCCCGCCATCTCCAAAACCGCCTGCACATCTTCCTTTAAGCGCACCTGGTTTTCAATTTTGACGGTTTTTAATCCGTAGGCCGACGCAACGCGGCAGGTATCCGGTGTGGTCATTCCACTGGACGGGTCACAGCAAACCAAACGCCCGCTAAAAAACCGGTTTTGGGTGGCGCGGATCGAGCCGTAACCATTATTATTCAAGATAAATATTTTAATCGGGAGCTTTAATCGGGACAGAGTTTCAAATTCCTGGATATTGTGCTGGAGGCCACCCTCCCCGATGATGCCGATGGTTCTTTTTCCACCGCTGGCCAAACAAGCGCCCATGCTGGCTGGCAAGCCAAATCCCATGGACCCCAGCCCCGGCGTATTTTGAATCCTTTCTCCTAATTTTACCCGGAAGGCCTGCAGGGTAACTTCAGCGCAGGCACCGGAGCTGCCCGGCACTAAAACATCATCCTTTTGCATCAAATTTGACAGGACATCAATCAGGCAATAAGGATTAACCAAGCCCTGCGGTTGACAATATTCCGGCAAAATTACCGGATATTTGCTTTTCCACTCGCGACAGCGCTTAAACCAAGGCAAACGCTCCGCTTTTTTTACCAGGTTGATTTGACGGATAAACTCATCCAAAAAAGCTTTCGCATCCGATACCACCGGCACATCAATTTTCATCTTTAATTTTTTTATCTCTGCGGGGTCAATCTCCACAATTACTTTTTTTGCCGACCGGGCAAAGTTCTTATGGTCATGGGCGGTTTGCGGCAAATCCAGCCGTGCACCCAATGTCATAATCCAATCCGAATTTTGCTGGACAAAATTTGCGCCGCGTGAAGCAATGGCGCCGGGACGGCCAAAATACAAAGGATCGTTCTCATCCATCAAATCAATAGCTTTCCAAGTTGTAAGAACGGGGATACTTAACTGCTCAATGAGCTTCAAAAATTCCGGCACGGCTTGACTTAAACGGATACCATTCCCCGCTAAAATTACCGGCCTCTCTGCCGCATTCAACAATTCAATCGCTTTTTTCACCAATTGCGAAAGATTGGCCGGGGGTTTGGGAATCCGCAATTCGGCCGGATCAAAACCGCGTAATTTGGTTTCATCAATCATCGCACCCTGGACATCCAAGGGAAACTCCAGCCAGACCGGCCCGGGCCGTTCGCTTTTTGCAATATAAACCGCTTTTTCAAGGTGATACCTTACGGTTTGCGGATCAACTATCGTAATCGCATATTTGGTAATTGGCTTCACAACCGAAACCACATCCGCCTCCTGAACCCCCATTTGCCGCACGCCGCGCGCTCCTATCAAATCAACCGTTTTTACCTGGCCGGCCAAAACCATAACCGGCGTTGAATCAATCCACGCGCCGGCTACACCGGTCACGGTATTTAAGCCGCCGGGCCCGGTGGTCACCAGCGCCACTCCCAAGTTTTGGGTATATTGGGCATAGGCCTCGGCTGCGATCGCAGCCGCCTGTTCGTGCAAACAGCAAACTTTTTGAATGTCTTTGCGCTGGCCCAAAGAATCCAAAAGGTGCATACAACCACCGCCGGGCAGCAAAAAAACGTGCGCGACATTTTGCTGAGCTACAAACTGCATTACATAATCTGAAAGTTTAATCATAAAACACCAATTATTTAATAACTCTTAGAACTTCATCCAGCAATTGCTTGACCGTTAATGTTGATTTATTCCACGGGCGCGGAAACGTCAGGGTTTTTATTCCTGCTTTTTTAGCCGCTTCGACATTTTCCAGCGTGTCATCAATTAATAAATCCGCCTTGCCAAAATAATTCAAATACGTTCCTTTGCTTTCATCGTAAACCGGCGGATTTTCTCCCGCCCGGAACGAGGGGATAAAATGGAACGAGCGGATCCAATCGCCAAAATTTTTCATGACCCACGCCGCCGAAACGTGCGACACCGCCACCGGGATCCGAGTTAGCGCCACATGCCGGCATTTTGAACCATGGGTCGCAAACCATTGTTTGATTTCTGCGGTAGGCGCCAGCCGGTCGTACCGGCCGGAAAGGCGAAAATCATCCAGCGAAGCTAAATATTCTTCTTGTTTTACTCCTAAAAGTGCATGCGGGGGATTGATTTTGATGCCGGCGTAATCCAGCGCAAGCTGATTGTGCAGGGGGTGCCAAAATTCCTCAAACCAAACCCGCATCAAATCATTTAATACGTCATCAACGTCCCAAACGATGGTCTTCATTATTTCACCGGTTTGGTCAGCCAGTCCGACCAGAAAGTCATTTCGGTTTTCCGGTTTTGGTTGGCCGTAATTGCCGGATCGTCATAATACGAATCACCCACAAAATGGGTAGTAGACACTTCTTCAAACACGGCTCCATTTTGGGTGCGGAAACTATGTTTGACCCCTCTTTCAATCACCACAATATCCCCGGGTTTATACTCTTTCTCTTCCCCTGCAATGTTAATGGTCACGTCACCGTAAAGCACCTGGAAGGTTTCCTCTTTTTTAACATGATAATGCGTCGGATGTTTTTGCTGCGGCAATAAAATAATGATTTTTTTGCAGTATTCACGATTGATGCAATTGATAATGGCCGCTCCCCACTCCCCAAACCTTTCAATCCCGTAATGATGTGACAATTCAAAATCAATTTTATTGGGCAAAAATATTTTACTGTCAATTAATATCCGGCGGACACTGTTAATAATCTGCAGAACTTTTTCGCGCAAATTAACATGCTCCACCTCCCCCTGCATCACCGGTTGATTGGGGGACAGGGCCTTTTTGTTGACTAGCTTAGTATATTTGGATAAATCATTGGCCAACACCTGTCCTTTAAAGTTTGGAATGGCCAGGAATGTATTGGCCAAGTTGATTTGTTCCCCGGCTTGGATTGCGGTCGCCGCAAACACGCCGCGCCGCAGTCCTCTCAAATCCTCAAGTTCCTTATTGGAAAATTCACGGCGCCGGTCGGAAATCCCCTGCATCACCTGGGCTTGTTTTGCCGAGGCCAGCCATTGGTCTATTTGTTCCGGGGTTGATGAATAAGCGTTCAAGGCATATTCTGCGGACCGTATGCCGACGTGCCTCTCAAAAACTTTTGCGCCATTGGCCAGCGCCATTTTAACCGCCGCATAATTTTCCGGATCTTCGTGGGTTGAAAAACCAATGGCAATTTCCGGATACCGCTGACGCAGATAAGCAATTTGCCCCAAGTGAAGGTTTTCTTCCCGCGTAGGGTATTCGCCCACACAATACATCAAGCAAAATTCTTTGCTGCGATGCTCCAAAAATGCCACTACATTATCCATTTCGGCCTTTCCCGCCCCGGCCGTGGACAAAATAACGGGTTTATCCGTTTTAACAATTCGCTCCAGCAATGGCCAATCGGTAAACGAACAACTGGCTACCTTAATCACATCAAACCCGTGCTCCTCAATCAGCGCAACAGAAGACTCGTCAAACGGGGTGCAAATGGAAGTAAACCCCAGTTTGTGAATTTCATCTTTCAGACGTTTTAAATCGGCCTGGCTTAAACGGGTAGAAAGAAATCGTTTCACATACTTAAATTCATCGCTGTTTTTGTAAGCGGGATGGATAAAAGTGTCCAGGTCTCGGTATTGCAGCTTAAACCCAAAATTAAAATCGTACTTTTTTGCTACCGCGTGAATTTCCCTTATAATTTTAAGGCCGTGCTCCACATTTCCCATGTGGTTATTGGCCATTTCAAATATAAACAAATTATCAAACCGGCTTGATTTGCCCATTGTTCCTCCATTCAAAATAACCGTGAAATTATATCATAATTTGCCGCAGGACTGAGTAAGTCCGCGCGGAAAACGTGGACCGGCAGAGGTAAAATCAGGCCCGAAAGGATTTGGGAAAGCCAGACCTTAAATTTATCCCACCCACCCAAACCCGCCAATTGCTGGACAATGGTTATATCCGATTTCCCGTAAAAATCCAGCAACTGCCGCAAAGATGGAATCGCCTGCAGGCTAAAGACGCAAAAACCCTGTTGCCGCAATTGTGCAGTCAACTGGCTTACTTTTCCCTCATCCCTGCCCAACACAAGGATATTCCAGCTCTTTTTAAATTGTTCCCGCCGGCAAGCTTCCCAACTGAAATCGCCATTATCCTTTAGCAAATTTTCCACCGCCGCCGCTACCGCCGCCGGCTCAATCAAGCGGGTGCAAAAATCACTCTTACATTTACCAACAAAACAATTTAATTTACACGCATCCTGGTTATGCAACACAACCTGCGGGCATCGCCACGGACCCCATTTGGCCGGCTTTTGGGACTTACTGGTAAACAAGGCCACAACCTTCCGGTTTAATGCCGCGGCAATGTGCATGGGACCAGAATCCACGCCAATATACACATCCGCCTGTGCAATCAAAGCCACCAATTCCGGTAAAGTGGTTTTTTCAACCATGTCGATCAATGCAGAACCACAAACACTCATCAACTGGTCGGCGCTCGCCCTCTCTCTCCGGGTGCCAATCAAGATCACATTAACATGTAACTTATTTAGTAACGTTTTGAGCGCAATCCCCAAATTTTCAATTGAATAAGGTTTATTTGAGCCTCCGGTACCTAAATGGACCACAATTTTGGGCCCAGCCAGCAGCGGTAGTTTTTTTTGCAAAGTGGTGCGGGCCGCTGAATCTACCACAACCTGCAGGGGCAAATCCCGGTCTTTTATGCCCAAAGGGCTCAATAAAGCCAGGTTTTGCTCAACTTCGTGCATAGAAAAATTGCCCCAGTCCAGCCACGCCCGCAAATTGTACATCCAGCCAAACAAGACCTTGGATACATCCCCCAGCCGCAGTGGAATGCCCGCCAGCAGGCAAAGCCACGCATAATTAACAGAGTTAAAATAATTCACTGCCAGGTCAAATTTACGGGATTTAATTTCCCGTACGGTCTTCCAAAAATTGAAAAAATTACCAAAAGACCGCCGGGGTACTTCATAAACGGCATCCACATTGGGATTGTTTTCAAGGAGGCAACGCGTCATGGGCTGGGCCAAAACGGTGATTTTTGCCGCTGGAAATTTTTTGCGCAGCGCCGCCAGCACCGGAGTAATTAAAACTACATCTCCCAGCATATCCGGCCGGATTACCAGTATATTTTTTATTTTTTCCGCATCAATGCGCATCGTTAGCCTTTAATTCTTTTAATGCTGCCAAAGCTACGCCAAATTGATTTTCGGTCGGAGGCAGTACCGGAACCGGCCAAAAGCGGGCAAAATTTACCACCTCATAAGCCAACCCGGCCACCAACGGAAGCAATAATAATTTTACTGCTACGCGCAGCCAAAATCCGGGCATACCAATAATTGCAAAGATAAAAACACTGACGGCAAAAAATGCCAAAATAAAATTGGTTCCGCCGGCCGGGCGCGGGTTTTCAGATTTTGTGGCCAGCTGTGCGCCGCCATAGTATCCAAAAATCCGCCGCATATCCGGCATCAAGGTCCCCACCCACCGGAGCACCCCAAAAATGGCTATGCAAAAAATCCCTTCAATCAGACACAACCATAAAACTGCCCAACCCAATCCTTGCAAATTTAAAAAGATACTGGCCGGCGCAACCAAAAACAGCAAACAAAATATGACAAAACACGTCAAATCTGAAAAAATGCGCTCGCCGACAGAAATGCTTTGGTTTTGTTTTCCAATGGTGATATCGGCAGATCGATCCATGGCCATCATTCCCAGCGCCAGTGCCTCCAGCACAATCACTATCCCGCGCACAATTGGCCAGCGCAAGATAAAATGCCTTTGGGTCCACGCACTTCTCTGTCCCTTTTGAATGACAATATGTTTCGAATGGTCACGCACCTCCATATTTTGAGAAGGGTCGCACACGACCATTGCCCAGGTAGATGGACTGTACATCAAGACACCTTCAACTACCGCCTGACTGCCCACGCCTACTTTGCCATTTTGCGCACCGCACGACGGTAAATCAGCCAACACATAAAACAGCAGCGAGTGCGCCAACCATTGCAAAAAATTATTGATGAAAAAACCGATTTTTTCTCCTAAAGTTACTGGAAATACCTCTATAACTTTCCGGTAAAAATACAGGCAGTGGGACCAGGGCATCACTTCCCCAATACGATTAAATTGATGGATAATATTCAGCTTAAAAAAGTTGCGTTTAAACTCTGTAATTTTTAAAGTTGAAACCGCCGTGTTTTGCAGGGTAGCCATAAAACTACAAACAAAGCTCCTCACCCAAATGCTGGTTAACTGCTGACGACCGGAACGCTGGGCAATAATGTCATTGCTGATAACCAAGTTATAAATATTTTTTGCCTTAAAAAAATCGCACAATCTTATGAAAATGTGCAATTGCATCCAGTGCTGACCTAAGCAGGCTGGATTAACTTGAATTTGCTTAAAATAGTGCAAGTTAATAATATTGGTCGAAATCAATGTAGCTTTATGCAACATGGTGTCCACATAAGTTTGTGGATCAATCCGGCGGTATTCCAGCTTGGCCGGGGCCCCTGCATCCCACTTAATTAATTCCATCGATTTATAATTTAAAAAGCATAATCCTACATTCGGATTAGAGGTCAAAAGTTCCAGCAGGTTTTTAAACTGCCTTGCATCCGGATAATCATCATCGCCCATCAACCATAAAAATTCTCCCCGGGCTTTATTAAATAACTCTAAAATGTTGCCGTCAAACCCAAGATTTTTTGGGGTTTTTTGGTAGTGAAAACAAGAATATTTTTTGAACTTATCTGATGCCTTTGCGGTTTGATCGGTTGAACAGTTGTCTGAAACCAAAACCCCAATCCCCAATTGATCACAAGCGGGGACAATTTTCCCCAGCAATTCTTCAAGAAAAACGGCACGATTGAAGGTTGGGATGCCAATAGTTAAAAGGGGATTTGTCATTTCTGCAATTATCAACCAAAAATCAGGCACCTGTCAACGGGAAGGCCCTTTTTCCCCAATAATTAATCTGGTAAAATATCACCTATGCTTAACAAAAAAGAAATGTTGGCGATTGTACTGCTGTTTTTGCTGGCCTTTTTCCTTTTTACCTGGAACATTGGCTCCACCCCTATTTTAGACGGCGATACCGCTTTCAGCGCCACCATCGCCAAAAATATATTGATCTCCAATAATTGGATCACGTTAAAATTCATCGACCCGAACGAAATAATTTGCAAACCGCCGCTGTTTTATTGGATGATGGCGGCCGGCGGCAAATTATTTGGCATCAACGAATTCGGGATGTCTATTCTTCACTCATTAATCGGCGCATTGACCGTCCTGCTTACTTATTTTATCGCGCGCGCGCTTTTCAACCAAAAAGTTGCTTTTTGGTCGGCGCTGGTGCTGCTTTCCTCCGCCCAGTTTTTTTACCAGGGACGGTCGCCCTTGCAGGACATACCGCTGACCTTTTTCATTGCCGCCGCCCTGTATTGCTTTATCCTGTTTGAAAAAAGGAAAAATTATCTCTTTTACTATTTAATCCCGGTATTTGCCGCGCTGGCCACGCTTACCAAAGGCCCGGTGGGTTTGGTTTTAGTGGGTTTAGTTCTGATGCTATACGTAATTTACAACAAAAAGCTATTAAAATACCTGAATTTGCATTTACTCGGCGCACTCATGATTTTTTTATTGGTAGCCGCGCCCTGGTTTATTGCCGGATACCAAATCCAGGGGCCGGCGTTTGCACGGATTTTTCTCACCTCTAACGTAGGACGGTTTTTTATGCCCATTGACCAAACCGGAACTAATCTATCTGCACCCATCCACCCCCAGTACGATTTTTATACCCTGCCGCTGATGCTCTTGATTGTATTTGTCCCATGGTCCGGATTTTTATACCCGGCAATATTTGCAAAATTAAAGGAAGAAAAGTTTTTGATCAGCTGGATTGTGGGGGTCGTCGTATTTTTTTCGCTGTCGTTAAACTATAAGATTGGCCGCTATATTTTGCCGGCCTACCCGGCGCTAGCCATCCTCATCGCAAAATTTTTATGTGATGCGGCAGATCAAGCAGAAAAGCTTCCGGAAAAATTGAAGTGGCCGCTACTAATCTCAAAATGGCTGACCATTGGGCTCATCCTGCCGCTGCTGATCCTTACCGCAATTTACTTTGCGCTGATCTTTCCGGCTGAACAATCGGCCTACCAACCCATCGTCCTCCCCACCCTCTCAACTTTAATTGCCGGTATGCTATTGATGTCAATTTTTCTGCTCAAAAACCAGATTGGCCGGGCCATGGCCGCCGCCGCCGCGTTTGCCATCCTGGCGTATTTAATCTTGATCCCTTCACTTAATCATTATTTCCCGGAGGCCAACCCCGCCAAACAACTCTGTCTAAAAGTAAACCAAATGGCCCACCCAACTGACGAAATCGTACTTTATAACTCTCCCGCCGCCATCCCCTTTGCGGCATACTATTTAGACCGTAGCTTCACTACCCAAAACAACCCAACTGCCCTGCGGCAAAAACTGGCGGGAAAGCATAAAGTAATTGTTCTTTATCTTGATGCCCGAGGCCAAGCAGCTATTAATTCCGCCCATCTCAAGTATAATCTGGTTAGCAATCAAAACGGTTTTATGCTATTCTCAAACCAATGAAATTATCAATTATTATTCCGGTTTTCAATGAAAAAAGCACCCTGAACCAACTCTTAACCAAAGTCCAGGCACTGGCGCTGGAAAAAGAAATTATCGTGGTGGATGACTGCTCAACCGACGGCACCCGGGACATTATCGCGCACCTCTCCGGACAAAACCTAAAAACCATCCTGCAAAACAAAAACGCCGGGAAGGGAGCGGCCATCCGCGCCGGCATCCGGCTGGCCGACGGCGATTATATCATTATCCAGGATGCAGACCTTGAATATGACCCGACAGAGATAAATAAACTGATCGCGCCGGTTCTAGCAGGACAGGCCACCGTAGTGTACGGCTCCCGCTTTTTGGGTAAACACCTGTTTCGCTCGCTTTCCCATTACTTGGGCAACAAATTATTAACTCTAATCACTAATGTATTGTACCGCACCACCCTTTCCGATATGGAAACCTGCTATAAGCTGATGCCGGCGGGTTTAATTAAAAATATTCACCTGCGCGCCAACCGGTTTGATTTTGAGCCCGAAATTACCGCCAAAATCTTAAAAAGCGGCCATAAAATTTTAGAAATTCCAATTTCTTATGATAGCCGCACGTTTGCGGAGGGCAAAAAAATCAGCTGGAAAGACGGGTTTGCGGCAATCTGGGAGCTGATAAAGTATCGGTTTTTGGATTAGTCAACTGCCCGGTGCGGAAAGGCAATTCATTATGCCAACCATTGCCATCTCAATCGTCATAGGAACCTTTAACCAGAGGGAAACCTTAAATCAAACCCTCTTATCCTTATTTGACCAAACCGTGTCTGAAGACATTTACGAAATTATCGTGGTAGACAGCGAATCCAGCGACGGCACCGAAGCAATGATCCGCAGTTTAAACCCGCCGTGTGACCTGGAATATATCCGCCAGCCCAATTTAGGCAAGGCCGCCGCCAGAAATCGCGGCATCCGGGCCGCCAGTGGCAGCATCATCATTATTACCGACGCCGACATGCTGGCCGACGAAAAATTAATTGAAGAGCACTTGCTGGTGCAATCCAAATATAAAAACCTTGCCGCCGAAGGATTAACCTATAACCTGAAAAGTTTTGGCCCTGACTTTAAAAATCCAAAAAACATTGACCCTTACATTAAAGAAAAATTGAAACCACTGCAAAAAATCCGCTGGTCATATTTTTTAACCGGCAACCTTTCCGCCAAAAAACAAACCTTACTGGATGCAGGGTTATTTGACGAAAACTTTACCGGTTACGGCTGGGAGGATATCGAATTGGGCTACCGCTTAAAACAAATGAAAGTTCCGCTGGTCTATTTGCCCGCCGCCCAAAATTACCACTGGCATCCCGTGACCAAAGAGGAAAATCTGGAGCGCAAGCTCAATACCGGAAAATCGGCCGCCTATTTTTACCAAAAGCACACTAACTTTGAGATCAAAATGTTCCTCGGCATGAACCCGCTGGCCATGTTTATTTTCAAGCTGATCGACCGCAGTCGGCTGCTAAAAAGCTTGCTTATCAAAAACTCACAGGCCGGCTGGCTAAAAAGGTTATGTCGGTATCTGCTGGAAGAATACACTTATCGGTTAGGCCTTATGGAAGAGCTCAAAAACAAAAAAGCGGCAAAATAATGACAAATGAATAACTTAACCCTATCAATCGTTATCTTAACCCACAACAACGCTGCGGTTCTGATTAATTGCCTGCAATCCATTTACCAAAACCGGCCGGCGTTTAATTTTGAAGTAATCGTAGTTGCCAATGCCTGCCAAGATGATACGGTCAGTACGGTAAAAGCCAACTTTCCAGATGTAGTGGTTGTTGAAACCAGTGAAAACGAAGGTTTTTCCAAGGGCAACAACCGCGGCGTTAAAATCGCCGGCGGCGATTTTATTATGCTTTTAAATGACGACACCCAAATTATTGACGGCGCGCTGGAAACATTCGTCCAATTCATGCAAAATAATCCGCGCGTCGGGATTGCCGGTCCACTATTATTAAATGCAGACAATACTCCCCAACGCCAGGGCGGGATTTTAGGCAAAAAATTCTGGAAAGCAGACAAACCCAGCCCCGCCCCATTTGTCATCGGTGCCGCGCTCCTGATCCGGCGCGAAACCTTAAACCAAATTGGTCCCATGGATGAAAATTTATATTTTTACAACGATGATTTGGACTGGTGCCTCTCCGCCCGCAAAGCCCAATGGCAGGTTTATCTCGTACCCGAAGCCAAAATCATACACCTGGGAGGCCACAGCATAAAAAAAGCATTTTCCCGGAAGCATTTTGCTGAAGGGTTCAAAGGCGGAATTTATTTTTGCCGGAAGCATTACGGGCGGGCGGCATTTTGGCTGTATAAACTCCTGCTGGTGATACTTTTGCCGATCGCGATAGTTATCTATACTGCTCTTTGGCTACTATTTCACGGAAACAATTTGGAAAAAGCCGGAGCATTTTGGGATGTGTTTATATATGCATTAACCTACCAGCTTTAGCTGGAGCGACTCGGCTGTAAATCGTCCGGTGTCAGTGCAGTTAAAATTCCAGCTTCAATCGCAGCCAACCCACTTTCATATTCACCAAGCTGAATATTCAATTGAGCACCAATTGACATTTCATTGCGAAGTAAACGCACCCAAAATGCAGTTGATGACTCCCTTGTAATAATTGCAACTAATCTCTCAACCTGCGCTTGTGGCGACGAAATAAATCTACGCGGTATATCCCCTAACACTGCCGTCATATCAAAAGGCATTGCACCAGGTTCTCTGCCAAATAACACCTTTCTACCAGAAAGAAAAAAAGAGATTTCCTCTTTCTTTCGCTCGAACCCTGTCTGCGCGAAGGGCAAATTGCCAATCCTCTGCACCAATGCCTGTCTATCTTCATGGCCAACCCACCCAAACTCCAGCCAATCTTCCCAATACAATCCATACCTTTGCGCCAAATCAACAATTCCCGTACGGATTGCCGTTTCTAACCGCAGCACGGTTACATCTTCCGGGCGGCAAAACCATCCTAAAACAAATTTATGCAAACTGGCCGGATGTTCCCGAAAATCAATTGCGCGAATTTTCGATGGATCATGCTCTCGTAAAGCAACCGTAACTGGTGCGTACGCCAAATCTTTTAACAATAATGCCAAATTCACTCCTGCGGGGCATAAAAAAGATGTGTTTTGAACCTCACATAACACCGGTGCTAATTTACGGCGTACTGCCGCTTCATCAAATCCATCGCGAAACGGGAAAACGCCCCCTAGTTTTTTTGTAGCCAGAGCCCGTGCTAATGTTTGATAATCCGCCACATCCCGACACCTTACAATTCGGGTATCCTTTCCCCCTCTCCTCACCCGCACCGCCACCGGCAATACTAAATTTGCATCCGGCATAAAGCATCTCCTTTGAAAAAATTACTTAAAAAATACGTG
>JBAZQH010000039.1:0-14563 GCA_041645285.1 Candidatus Margulisiibacteriota bacterium
ACATAATATATTCGATCGGAATTAAAAAAGACGGTTCGGTTACACTGGATAATGCCGGCAACGTTTCGGCGGAGGGCAGCGCCATTTATGTCACCAATGGCAGGGGTTAAAAATAAAACCCGAAAGTTATCCAATGATTAACGGCAAAAATTATTGCATATTAAAAATGGGTGTGCTACCATTCAAAAACAAGAGGTAAAAAATTGAAAATTTTCTTGCTAGGTCTGCAAATTATTTTCGCGATCGCGGCCGTAGTGTTGGTGCTCTTGCATGCGGCCAAAGGTGAGGGGTTGGGGGGCATTGGCGGGCAGGCCCGGATTTTTGGATCGCAAAAGGGCTTGGAGGAGGGGTTGGATAAAATTACCGCAACGTGTGCGGTACTTTTTATTTTGGTATCAATTATCTTGTCATTACTGTAAGTATATGGTATATAATGGAACAGCTGGTTTACAATTATTGAAAGGAGCCGTGGGGTGTTAGACCAAAATTTATGGTTTTCTTTGCAAAGCACTTTGCATAAGGTTCTTCCTCTGGTTTTGAATTCAATTTTGGTCCTCCTATTATTGTTGTTAGGTTTGGTGGTTGCCCGTATTTTGCAATGGTTGATATTAACTATCCTGCGGGTTTTGGCCTTTGATGCGGGATGCAAGAAAATTGGTTTTACAGACATATTGAAAAAGGGTGACGTGGACGACCATCCTTCAGCAATTTTGGCCTCACTGGTTTTTTGGTTTGTGGTAATTATTGTTGTGATTGTGGCGTTGGATGCGTTTGGTGTGAAGGGCACCCAGAGTTTATTGGCGACGGTGCTGGCATATATTTATAAGGTTCTGGCCGCAACGGTGGTTTTAGCGGTGGCAATTTTTCTGGCGACGGTTTTGCAAAACGTGGTTTTAGTGGCGGCCAAAGCGGTGGGGTTATCCGGCGCAAAAATCTTGTCGCGGATTGTGCAATATGCGATTGTTATTTTTGCATTCCTGGTTGCAATCAACCAAATGGGGTTTGACTTAAAATGGATCGTTGATTCAATCAGTTTGATTGTGGGGGCGGTAGGGTTGGGGGTTGCCATTGCGTTTGGGTTGGGGTGTAAAGACATTGCCGGTGATTTTCTGTCAAACTTTTTCCGGAACCGGTAATGCAATAATATCCGTTGCAACGAGGCAGACCGATGCCTCTAGTAATCGTAAATATTATGCACAGGAGGAAAAATGAAGAGAGTAATATTTTCATTGTTAGTGGTATGTATGATGGCTTCGGCATCGTTTGCCCAAATTGATTCTATTTATGCAACCGCGGGCAGAGTTGGTATCGGCTTATGGGATTCAATGATTGGTATTGAAACCAATATCACGGGCTACAAATCAAGTGGGACTACGTTGTTTGAATTGGGATTAAGAGGACAAATGCCAATTGCTAAGCATGGCAAAAATGTAACCTCATCCCTGGCCTTGTTGCTGTTGTCTTCTTCCGGCCCCACCACGACCCAAGCAACCTTAGGTGTTTCTTTGTTATATAGCTTGGAATGCAAAGTAACTGACCAATTAGCGTTGTTTGGTGATGTGACGCTGATCGGTACGAACGATATTTCTAACGCCAGTAATAGTTTGAATATTATCACTTCTAACGCACAAATCTATACCGGCGGCAGATTGTATCTATAGTTTGATTTAATTGGCGTAAAGCATACGGTTTTGCGCTGATAAAGGTAAGGCCCTTTTCTGGTTGACTAATCGGAGAAGGGCCTTATTAATTGGAAGACGCTTTCATAACCCCACGCTAGAAATTATCTCTAAAATTTGATAAAATTACACCTTAATAGAGGTAACTATAATGTTTGGCTATGTATTGTTAGGTGCGGCGGCGGCGTTTTTAACTTTTTTGTTTTTATTGCCGCTGGTAAAGCTTTTAAGATTTTGGCATTTGTATCAAAATATCCGCAATGAAGGGCCGGCAGAACACCAAAAGAAGCAGGGCACGCCAACTTTTGGCGGCATTGCAATAATTATGTCGATCCTGCTTTTTTCTTTGATATTTCTTGATCTGGATATTAATTTGCGCTTGCTGGCGTTGGTTTTAATGATGCTGGCTTTTTTTGCAATTGGTTTCCTGGATGATTATTTAAAAAAAATTAAGTCCCAAAATGCAGGCCTGCGGCCGCGGGATAAATTTTTATTGCAATGCGTGGCGGCTTTGGTTTTTGTCTGGTTTATTATGTTGGGCGATATCCAGGCCGGTGCTTGGCAAATGCTGTTTTATGTTCCCTTTGCTACTTTAGTGATTGCGGGGTCATCCAACGCGGCCAATTTGACGGATGGGTTGGATGGCTTACTTTCTGTGGTGGTGGGAGTGGCGTTTTTGGCGTTGGCGGGGTTGGCGGCCAAGGCCAATCAGGCGGACATTGTTTTAGCGGCGGTTATTTGTGCCGGGGCTACATTTGGATTTTTAAGCTTCAATATAAAACCGGCGAAGATTTTTATGGGGGATGTGGGGTCGCTGGCAATCGGCGCACTTTTGGGCGGCATCGCGGTCTTACTGCATAAAGAATGGTGGTTGCTGTTAATTGGCGGAGTGATGGTGGCAGAAACCGTTTCGGTGATTTTGCAGGTTTGTGCCTATAAACTTTGGCAGCGGCGGGTTTTTAAGATGGCTCCGCTACACCATCATTTTGAATTACTGGGTTTTTCTGAATTGGAAGTGGTGCTCATGTTTTGGCTGGTGGCGGTGGTTTTGGGAATCGTGGGCTATGTATTGGGGTAAAAACTAAATGCATCTTAAGGGTAAGCGTGTCACGGTGGTGGGTCTCGGGCAAAGCGGCCTGGCCTGTGCCCGGCGCTTGAAAGAGCTGGGCGCCAAAGTGTTTATTACCGAGGCCTTGCCGCAGGAACAAATTTCCCGCGAGACCCTGCGGACAATTGATGAATTATCTGTCCCCTGCGAATTTGGCGGCCATACGCTATCTGCCATCGACCAGAGCTTTTTAGTGGTGGTCAGTCCCGGTGTGCACTTGGATTTGGGGATTTTTGAGGAAGCCAAAAAACGCAAAATCCCCGTAATTTCTGAAATTGAGCTGGCCTACCGCATCTTAAAAAAACCGATCATTGCGGTAACCGGCACCAACGGCAAGACCACCACTACCACGCTGATCGCAGAAATTTTAAACGCGGCGGGAAAACGCACGATTGCGGCGGGCAACATCGGTTTCCCGTTAATTGCGGTAGATGATGTCAAGCTGGACTATGTGGTGGCGGAGGTCAGCAGCTACCAGCTGGAAGGGATCAAGGATTTCCGTCCGCACATTAGCGTGATGCTTAATATTACCGAAGACCACATTGAGCGGCACGGCAGTTTAGACGAATACTCCAGAATCAAAGCCCGCGTTTTTGAAAACCAGCGCAAAATTGATTACCTGGTTTATAATGCCGATTCTAGAAAAGTTTTGGAAATTATCAAAGAGGCCGCGGCCCAGCGCGTACCATTTAGCCGTAAGAGAAAACACCACAGCGGTTTTTATATGGTGGGGAACCAAATTATCTATAATCTTTGTGACCGCGACTTGAAGTTGTGTTCGCGCAAGGATATTTTTCTAAAAGGGGATCACAACCTTGAAAATTGTTTGGCGGCGGTGGCGGTGGCCAAGTTGTGCGGGGTTTCCGAAGAGGTGATTAAACAGGTCCTGCAGAACTTTAAAGGCGTGGAACACCGGATTGAATATGTGGCTTCTTTTAAGGGTGTGGATTTTTATAACGATTCAAAGGGCACTAATCCGGATTCAACCATGGTGGCGCTCAAGGCCCTGTCATCCAATAGGTATAAGGGTAAACCCAAGCATATTGTCTTGATTGCCGGCGGCAGGGACAAAGGCGGAGACCTGCGCCGGTTGTGCCGGCAAATTAAGAAAGTTGCCAAAAAAGTGGTTTTAATCGGTGAGGCCAAAGAACGTTTTTCGGCGGCGCTTTTGAGCCAAACCTATGCTGACGTTTTGTTGGCGGATAATATGGAAAATGCGGTATCCCAGGCCTATCGTTTGGCCTCGGCCAAAGACGTGGTCCTGTTATCCCCGGCCTGTGCTTCTTTTGATATGTTTGCTAATTACGAAGAGCGCGGCCGCGTCTTTAAGTCGGCGGTAAACCGTCTGGTGGAAAATGAAGGGATGTTGTTTAAATGAAGCCCAGAAGGCCGGATTTGGTTTTACTGTTTGTTGTGCTGGCGCTGCTCTCCGTTGGTTTGGTCATGGTGTTTTCCGCTACACCTTCAGTTGCGATGCGTTTCGGGGACGTTTATTACCACGTTAAGCGGCAGGTGTTTTTTCTGTTGCTGTCTTTCCTGGCAATGTATTTGGCGTACCACATTAATTTAGAAACACTTAAGAAATGGACACCGGCTATCTTTCTCTTTTCGTTTGGTGCCTTGTTGTTGGTGTTGCTACCCGGCATTGGGAAAAAAGTCAGCGGCGCCACCCGCTGGATTGACTTGTTTATTTTCTCATTCCAGCCGTCCGAATTTGCCAAGTTGGGGTTGGTTTTATTTTTGTCTTTGACCCTTTCCAACCTTAAAGAAAGGGTGGCCAATTTTAGGCAGGGGGTTTTGCCGGTTATGCTGATTAGTTTGATGGTTTTGGCGGTTGTCATGCTGGAGCCCGATTTAGGGACGGCATTAATTATTGCGGCAATGGTATTTATGCTGTTGTTTGTGGCCGGCGCCAGCCTCTGGCAACTGGGTGGATTATTTTTGTTGGGTGCCAGCGGGGTGGCGGTTTTAAGTGTTACCAGTGCTTACCGTTTGCGCCGTCTGGTAGGTTATTTGGACCCGTGGAAAGATCCGTTAAATGTCGGGTTCCAGGTAATCCAGTCGCTTTTGGCGGTGGGGAGCGGGGGACTGTTGGGGTTGGGGATCGGTTGTTCCAAACAAAAATTTTATTATTTGCCGCAGCAGTACACTGACTTTATTTTTGCGGTTTTGTGTGAAGAAACGGGACTTTTGGGGGCGGTCTTTGTCCTGACGCTGTTTTTTGTTTTTGCCGCCCGTGGTTTAAGATTGGCGCGGCGGGTAAGTGACCGATACCAATCCTTGTTGGTTTGCGGGATTGTAGCCTGGATAACCTGCCAAACCTTGGTTAATGTTTTTGTGGTTTTGGGATTGCTCCCGGCCACCGGGATTCCTCTGCCTTTTGTCTCCTACGGCGGGTCGTCGCTTTTATTTTCCATGTTTGCGGTGGGGTTGATCTTGAACATCTCTGCCAATTTGAACCAGGAGGCAAAGAGAAGGGCATGAAGCTTTTAATTGCGGCGGGCGGCACCGGCGGCCACATTTATCCGGCGTTGGCGGTGGCGGAAGAATATTTGCGCCGCAGCGCCAGCCACGAAGTTTTATTCATTGCTTCCCGCCACGGCATGGAAAGTTGCATCATTGAGCAATCTGCCTTTTTGAAAGGGCTGGCGCCGCGCCGACACCGCGTGCAATTTATTCCCGAGGTTCGTTTTTCTCGCCAATTGAATTTGCGCTCCGTTTTTGCGCCTTGGGTTGCGATTGCGGCGTGGTGGCAGAGCTTATGGATCATTAAAAACTTTGGTCCGCAGGCAATTTTAGTTACCGGTGGGATGTCGGTTTTGCCGGTGGCGTTGGCGGCATATTTTTTGCGCACACCAGTCCTGGTGCAGGAACAAAATGTAATTCTGGGGTTTACCAACCGGATTTGCAGTCATTTTGCCAAAGTGATACTGCTGGCATTTAACGAAACCAAAAGATATTTTAAATCGGACCGGTCCCTGGTGGTAGGCAATCCGGTCCGGGCAAATATTCTGCAAGCGCAGCGCGCGGACGCAGTTAAGCATTTAGGGTTATCCAGTGACAAGGTAAAAGTATTGGTTTGGGGTGGCAGCCAGGGGGCGCGGGCGATTAATCAGGTTGTTTTAAGCATAATTAATGGGGGAGTTCCGGATAATCTGGAAATTATCCATATTATTGGCCGCCGGGACTTTGAAAATGTTATGCACACAATCGATCCGTCCGTGGATCCTAAAGCTTTACGTGATCGGCAGGAATTGTTGCAAATTCAGCGCGTCCCGCGGTATTTTTTGGTAGATTATTTGGATGACGTGTCCGGGGTTTTGGCGGCGGCCGACCTCGTGGTAGGCCGGGCTGGGGCGACTGGACTTGCGGAAATGATTGCCCGGTCGTTGCCGGGTATCTTAATTCCTTTTCCTTATGCGGCGGATGACCACCAGCGGCTTAACGCACAGGTATTGGTTAATCTGGGTGCGGCCGAATTGCTGGAGGAAAAGGACTTGTCGGCGGCGGCTCTTTTGGCGCGGATCCAGGATTTGGTTTTGCCGGAGCGGCGGTTGCCAATGTCCCAAAAGATGTCGGAGCTGCATTTTGCAGATTCGGCGGCGCGGGTGGTTGATATAATTTTTGAAGTTAGCAAAAACGAGGCTGTTACATGACGGTTGCAAAACAAATTAATAATCCTTTGGATAATGCGCGCATGGATCGGGTACATCAGGTGCACCTGGTGGGAGTCGGCGGCTGCGGCATGAGTGCCATTGCAAAAATACTTCACAAAAAGGGGTACCTGGTCACTGGTTCCGATATCAAGGAATCGGCCAATACCATCCGTTTGCGGGACTTGGGGGTGCGCGTGGAAATTGGCCACCAAGAAACCAACGTACGCGGCGCGGATTTGGTGGTAGTTTCTTCCGCCATTTATTCTGATAACCCGGAAATTTTTGAAGCGCAGCGGCGCGGCGTGTTTATTTGCCGTAGAGCGGAAATGCTTTCCTGGCTGATGGACCAGTTTGCGGTACGGGTTGCGGTGGCGGGGACCCACGGCAAGACCACCACTACTTCCATGTTAGCCCAAATATTTATGCATTTGGATTTGGACCCCACTTTTTTGATTGGCGGTGAAACCGATTCGGTGGAGGGCAATGCGCGCCTGGGGGCTTCTCCTTATATCGTTGCCGAAGCCGATGAAAGTGACGGTTCGTTTTTGGTTTTAAATCCGAACCTGGCGGTAATCACTAACGCTGAGAGCGACCACCTGGATTATTTCGGGTCATTGGATGAGGTCCTGTTTGCATTCTCAACTTTTGCCAAAAAATTAGGTAAAGACGGAAAACTGGTGATCAATATCGACGAGAAAAATGCGGCGGCCCTGGCGGGGTCAATGGCGGATTTGGTTCCGGTTTATACTTACGGTTTGGATCCCCGGGCAGAGGTTTCTGCGGATGAGGTAACTTTTTCCCAAGGTTTCTGTGAATTCAGGGTGCGGCATAAAGATAAAATTCTGGGTAAAGTAAAACTGCTGGTGCCCGGCTGGCAAAACGTGGTCAACTCCCTCGCCGCAATTTACGTGGGGCTGCTGTGCGGCCTGGATTTTTCTGCCATGGCGCAGGCCTTGCAGTCGTTCCGCGGGGCCAAACGCCGCTTCCAGCTGATCGGGGAAATTGGCGGCATCAAAATTATTGATGATTATGCCCACCATCCGACCGAATTAAAAATGACACTGCAGGCCGCCCGCTTAAGTTTTCCGCTGGCTCGTCTGGTTTGTGTTTTTCAGCCGCACCGCTATACACGCACCGCGTATTTTTATAAGGAGTTTGGCGCCGCTTTTGCGGATGCAGATCTGGTAATTATTACAGATGTTTACAGCGCCGGCGAAAAAGCCATTGATGGGGTATCGGGACAAATGATTGTGGACGAAATGAAAAAGAACGGCAAGGAAATTTTTTACATCCCGCGTAAAGAAAAAATTGCGGAGTTTCTTTTGGGAAAAGTTGAAGCCAATGACCTGGTATTGGTGGCCGGGGCGGGCGATATCAACACGGTGGCGCGCGAATTATATTCAAGGTTGAGGATGAGAGAAAATGCAAATCCTGCAGCATGAACCATTGAGCCGGCATACCACTTTTAAAATTGGCGGCGCGGCGGAAACGGTGTTAATTCCCCAAAGTATTCCTGATCTGGCAGAATACCTGCGGACCAATCCAATGCCGGACACGGCACTGATTTTAGGGGCTGGTTCCAACGTTTTGATTACCGCTGCCGCAATCCAGCGTCCGGTATTCATCATTACTTTTGCGGGCATTAAAATTGAATCGGAAACGGGCAGGGTTTATGCGGAAGCCGGATTGCCGCTGCCGCAGCTTTCTCAAATTCTGCAAAAAAATCACCTGACCGGCTTGGAATTTGTTTGCGGCATCCCCGGTACTGTGGGGGGGGCGGTAGTGATGAATGCGGGCGTGAGGGAGCAATGGATTTCAAGTTGTATCAATAATGTTTTTTGCCTGGATCGGCAAGGGCATCCGGTTACGGTGGATAAACTGGCGGCGGGTTTTGGATACCGCGAAAGTATTTTTCAAAAAGAAAGATTGATTGTCGTGGCGGTCGAATTTCAGCTGCAACGCGGCGATCCGGCGGCCATGGCAAAACTCATCCAGGGTTATAATGAAAAGCGTCGCGCCACCCAGCCCCTGCAGTACCCTTCGGCGGGCAGTGTTTTTAAGAATACACCAGCGGCTCCGGCAGGTTTTTTGATTGAGGAAGCCGGCGGCAAGGGGATGCGGGTGGGGGGAGCTCTGGTCAGTCCCCAGCACGCTAATTTTATTGTCAATACCGGAGGGGCCACCGCCGCGGATGTTTTACAGCTGATTGACCAGGTTAAGGAAAAAGTAAAAGTAAAATTGGGCGTGGATTTAGAGCTAGAAATAAAGATAATTTTGTGATATTCTGAAAAAAATAGAGCTGGGAGCTGAAGGGTCAGCGACTGGCTGGAGGTATTTTGTTTGGGAATCAGCGTTGAAAAACAAAAGCAACTTGAAGACAAAGCGCGGTTAATCCGCCGCCACATTATTGAAATGATCAGCTTGGCCCAGTCCGGTCATCCGGGTGGGTCGCTTTCGGCCGCAGACATTGTCACCTGCCTTTATTTTTATAAAATGCGCCACGATCCTAAAAGGCCGGCGTGGCCAGACCGGGATAAATTTGTTTTATCCAAAGGGCATGCGGCGCCGGTTTGGTATGCGGCACTGTCTGAAGCCGGTTATTTTCCGGTAGATTATTTAAAAACATTGCGTCAAATTGGCGGCGCGCTCCAGGGACATCCGGACCGATTAAGCGTACCCGGGATTGAAATGACCACCGGTTCATTGGGCCAGGGTTTGTCGGTTTCAGTCGGGATGGCGCTGGCCGCGCGTTTGGATAAAAAAGACACCAAGATTTATTGCATGATTGGTGACGGTGAATCGCAGGAAGGGCAAATTTGGGAGGCGGCCATGGCGGCGGGGCATTATAAACTGGATAATTTGGTGGTTTTGCTTGATCACAATAAACTGCAGATTGACGGGCTGGTTGAAGGCGTGATGGGAATTGAGCCGGTGGCGGATAAATGGAAGGCCTTTCGCTGGAATGTAATTGGCCCGGTGGATGGGCATGCCATGCATGCAATTTGCGATGCGCTGGATTCAGCCGGAAAGATCAAGGGGAAGCCGACGATCATCATTTTTGATACCACTAAAGGTCGCGGGGTTTCTTTTATGGAAAATGTTGCCGGATTTCATGGTAAAGCCCCCAATGCAGAGGAAACCAGTAAGGCCTTGCAGGAGATAGGACATTGTCAGAAGAAAAATTAATCGCCAGCCGGGACGTTTACGGAAAAACCTTAGCCGAACTGGGTAAAGTATATCCGGATTTGGTTGTGTTGGATGCCGATCTGTCTCAATCAACCAAGACGTGTGTTTTTGGCAAAGAGTTTCCGGACCGGTTTTTTAATATGGGAGTGGCGGAACAGAACCTGATTGGGGTGGCGGCGGGGTTGGCGGCTTCCGGTAAAATTGCCTTTGCTTCCACGTTTGCGGTGTTTGCCAGCGGCCGGGCGTGGGATCAAATCCGCGCTTCGGTGGCGTATCCGCACCTCAATGTAAAAATTGTGGCGACGCACGGCGGCATTACCACCGGTGAAGATGGGGCGACCCACCAGGCCTTGGAAGACATTGCCATCATGCGGGTCATGCCAAATATGACAGTTATTGTTCCGGCGGATGCAGTGGAAACCCGCCTGGCGATTCATCAATTGGTAAAAATGGATGGGCCGGCGTATGTCCGTTTAAATCGGCTGGCAGTGCCGGTCATACACGAAAATGAAAATTGCGATTTTGAGATCGGGCGGGCGCAAACCTTGCACGCAGGGAGTGATTTAACCATTATTGCTTGCGGTATTATGGTGAAGGCGGCGCTGGACGCGGCTAAAATACTTAAGGCAAGTGGCATTTTGGCACGCGTAATTAATTTGCATACGATTAAGCCCCTGGACGTAAAGTGTATCCTGTTGGCCGCGCAGGAGACCGGCGCTCTGGTTACGGCGGAAGAACATTCAATTATCGGGGGTCTGGGGGCAGCCGTGGCAGAAGTAGTTTGTGAAAACTGCCCGGTGCCGGTGGTGCGGGTAGGGATGAAAGATATCTTTGGTGAATCGGGCAAACCGGCGGCCTTGCTCGAAAAATACGGTATGACCGCGGCTGATATTGTGACCGCGGCCAAAACCGCGCTGAAAAGAAAATCAAAATAAATCAGGGGTTCAAATTTGTTATGCTAAAATCTCGTCCGGCTTGGGATCAATATTTTTTAAAAATCACGGAAGATGTTTCCGAGCGCGCTACCTGTGTGAAAAGGCAAGTTGGCGCCATCATTGTCAAAAACAACCGTATCTTATCCACTGGCTATAATGGTGCGCCGAAAGGGATGCCGCATTGCGGTGAAGTTGGCTGTTTGCGAAAAGAAATGTTGGTGCCTTCGGGCCAGCGTCACGAGTTATGTCGGGGATTGCATGCCGAACAAAACGCCATTATCCAGGCGGCGGTGCACGGGGTCAGTATTGATGGTGGTACAATGTACTGCAATTACCAGCCCTGCGCTATTTGTGTAAAAATGATTTTAAATGCCGGCATTAAGAAGTTGGTCTACTCTGGAGGTTATCCCGATGAGCTGGCGCAGGAATTGATGAAGACCAGTAAATTGGAAGTTACCAAAATTTCATAAAGGGTAGGTGTGAACATGAAAATCGGCTATTTAGGACCGGAAGGCACATTTTCCGAAGAAGCCAGCCGGCTTTACCGGAAAAAAATGGAAGATAAAGGTACGCTGGTGCCGTTTGCTACTTTTTATGACCTTTTATTTGCTGCCGACAAGGGCAAAATTGCTGAAGCCATTGCGCCAATTGAAAATTCAATTGAAGGGACCATTGGCGCCGTAACCGATATGCTGGTACGGGACGTCAATTTATTGATCCGGCAGGAGATCGTTTTACCGGTTTACCACTATTTGATTGCACCCAAAGGAGTAAAACTTTCTGCCGTCACGGATATAATTTCCCTGCCGCTGGTGCTGGATCAATGTAAAACTTTTATCCGCCAGCATTTGCCGAAGGTTAAATTGCACATGGCCGGCAGTACCTCCGGCGCGGTTTTGCAGGTAGCGACTTCCATCGGTGAAAAAATCAACGTTAATCGCAAAGGCGCGTGCCCGATTTTTGCCGCCATTGGCACCCGCGCCGCCGCTAAATTGTACGGGTTAAATATTCTGGCAAAAAAAATCAACGCAGCCGACAACCAAACCCGTTTTGTGGTTTTGGCCAAAAAAGACCATCCGCCAACCGGCAGAGATAAAACTTCCATTGTTTTTTCGATTCGTAAGGATCATCCCGGCGGGTTGCATAATATTTTAGGTGAGTTTGCGTCCCGCGCGGTGAATCTTACCAAGATCGAGTCGCGTCCCTCTAAAAAGGCGCTGGGCGACTATTATTTTTTCATTGACATGGAAGGTCACCGCGCAGATAATATAATCCAGGAAGCCCTCCGGTTTATTGAACCCAAGGTTTCCTTTTTAAAAGTTTTGGGGTCGTATCCGGCGGCTTGATATTTTTCATGATTTGAGGTGGGTTATGGTGACCGAAAAAGATGAAAGCGGTTTTTTGTCCGGAATCTTGGCGGGCGGGGTTTTAGGCGCGGCCTTAGGGTTGCTGTTTGCTCCGGGAGTGGGATCTGCCACCCGCGAAAAAATCGCCGCAAAATTTAGTGAATTCCAGGAAGATTCGGATAAGGTGGTGGCTGAGTTGAAAACTCATTCTGAGCAGCTAATTAACCAAACCAAAACATCAATTGACACAGGGTTAAACCATATGACTTACATCATTGCCGAGGCCAAAGCGGCGGCACAGGCCAAGAAAACAGAGCTAGAGAAAATGGCCGAAACGCCCAACCCAGAAGATAATTCCTGAAACATAAAAAAAATCAACGGAGGGTCCAGTGTTAAACTTTGCAAACGTATTGTCGGGGTGTTTGGTTTTGTTGATCGTGGCGGGGATTGTGGTTTGTGTTTATATTGTTTTTCTGTTGGTTGAGTTTATCCGCGCCGCCCGGTCGCTCAATCGCGTTCTCAAAAATAGCGAGGGTGAAATTAACGCCATGCTAACGGATGTTTCCAAAACCGTTAACCTGACCACGGCCGGCATCCAAGACCTGGTGCAGCGCATCCGTTTTTTTACCGCTTTTCTGGAGGTTTTGGGCGTAGTTTCCAATGGGGTGGATGTGTTCAAGTCCAAAACCAAGCAGGCCGCGGCGCCTTCTAAAATTGCGGTTTTAAGTACGCTGGCCGGGTTTAAACGCGCCATCGAATTGATATTAGGAGAGAAAAAGTAATTGGAGGTGAATTATGGGTAAATGGTTAAAAGGCGTTTTTGCGGGAGGATTAATCGGGTTGGTGGCGGGCTTGTTGTATGCGCCGCGCAAAGGGGAAGATACCAGGAAAAAATTGCAGGAAACCCTTGAAAAGGCCAGAAAAGCCGGAGCAGACATTAAGGGAAAGGGAGAAGAATTAGTCGGTAAAGCCAAACAAAAAATCAACGAAGTTTTGGAATCGGAAATAGACGAATAGAAAATGGTCCGCAATGAGTAAAATTTCTCAAACCGGCAGACGGGGTTTGTCTGTTTTTATCTTTGGCGCGTTTTTGGGCGCGCTTTTTTTTAATTTTTGGCAGGTTGATTGGGCGGCGGCAGAAACCAAGGTTGCCAATGATCCTACCCGCTTGGGGGTTAGCGCCCGGATTTTAGGTATGGGGAAGGCGGCGGTGGGGTTGGACGATGATCCGGGGATCATGTTTATTAACCCTTCCGGCATCGGCTCGGCCGATCAATGGCAGATGACCAGTATGACCGGAAATTTTATCAACGAAGTAAATTATTCACAATTGGCCGGCGTTTATCCCACCGAGTTTGGTAATTTTGGAATTGGTTATATTGGTTCGGGCTTGGGCTTTACCTCGCCAACCTCTGCTACGGCAGAAGTTTCCGGTGATGTACGGGTTATCCCGTCCTCTACCGAAGGTGACAGCACCTATAATTATAATAATTCGGCCATGCTGGTGACTTACGGCCTTGCGCTGTCCCGCTTTTTTGACCAGGCATTCTTAAAAGATACTTTGGTGGGCGCCAATTTTAAGTTGTTTTCCCAAAATTTGGCAGGCACCGGCGTTACCGGAGGTACCGCTACCGGCTGTAACCTGGATTTGGGGATGATTTACAAGCAAAGCGATATTTTTTCGGTCGGGTTAAATTTGCAAAACATCCTGCCGGCCAGTTTAGGCGGGGCTTTGGTTTGGCCCACGACCACTACCCGTACCAGTGCGGTTGAAGAAACCTTGCCGTCAAACTTAAAACTAGGCATGGCGTATAAAATAATGGGCAGGCAATCCCCGCTTAAATCTGACCAGGAGGTATTGTGGCTCCTGGATGTGGACCGCAGTTTGACTTTGAGCAATTATCCAATGTTATTTCATACCGGCGTAGAATGGCATCCGGTAAAAATGGCGGCGCTCCGGTTTGGGTTTGACCAGGATGTGGTGGGTGGCGACAGTTCGGCAAGCTCGGCCAACAGCAATTTGACCGCGGGGGTGGGGGTAGAGTGGGATGATTTCCGGTTTGATTATGCTTACCACCAGTATGACAGTGTTTCTGAAAACGATACCCACTATTTTTCGCTTTCTTATGGGGTGGCGGAAAAGGCGGAAGTGGTTTTTCCTAAAGCGTTTGAAATTATTGGCCCTAGAGACCGGGCGGTGGTTTTGGATGAGAAGGTCAGGATTAAGGGAAAAGTGTTGGATCCCAAAATGTTTGCGGTTGAAATTCAGGATAAAGTAATTAAGCTGACGTCCAGTACGGATTTTTCGGTTGAAGTCCCGGTTTTGGTCGGGAAAAATTATTTTGCGATTACCGCGCTGGATAAGCAGGGTCAATCACTTTATTCCCAAACATTGCGCTTGGTAAGGTTATTGACTTTTAAGGATGTGCCGGCGGATTCATTTGCCAAATTCCCCATCGAGTGCTTGGCAACAATGGGAATTATTACTGGTTACCCGGATGGCACATTTAAACCCAGCGGGACAATTACTCGCGCCGAGCTTTGCACTTTGCTGGTTAAAACCAAAGGATTGGAATTGCCGGCGGTGACCCAGGAAGTATTTTCGGATGTTCCGCAAACGCATTGGGCCGCCGCCAGTATTAAAGCCGCAGTG